>NZ_MJYA01000017.1:0-77301 GCF_001763075.1 Campylobacter sp. BCW_4321
ACTCTCCTACTTGTTAAAAATTTCATCCTGATAATTTTAAAATTATTAGGATGGATGTTTTTATTGTATTTATTTTTGTTTTATTATTTAATTTTATAAAAATATAATTATCTTTTTATGCAACTTATAGGATAATATAGGATTTTAATTTTATTATCTAGGAAGATCATGTTTGATAAAATTCATTATTATTATTTTAATGCTAATTATGAAAAATGTTTAAACTTGAGTGAGCAATTTTTAAAAGAAAGTCCAAAATTTGCTTTAGAATTTGCTACGCTTTCTTCTTATAAACTTTCTCTTTTTCAAAAAGCTTTATATTATGCTCAAGAGCTTTTTTCTTTAAATCCTACAAGTTTTAATGGTCTTATACTTGCTAAAAGCTATATTGAAAATTTAAGACTTGATGAAGCCTTGAATTTATTACAAACACTTTTAACTCGCAAAGATGATTTAGAGGATGAACTTAAGTTAGAATTGGCTTTTATTTATAAACTGAGTAATAAACTAGAAGAATCTGAACAAATTTTCAAAGAATTACTTTCTAAAGATATGTATAATCTTAATCTATGGAAAAATTATGCAGAAATTTATTTTAAACATGATTTTACGAAGGCATTAAATGCACATGAGCACTTGTGTCATTTTATGCAAGATTTGATTGATAAACTACAAAAAGGAATCATTGCTGAACAAACCAATCTTAATTTAATTAAACTCGAAGATAGGCTTCATAGTAAAACCAAAGAAAATCTTACCATTTCTAAAATAGAAGATTTTTTAACTCATCAAATTTTACCCCAAAAAGCATACTTGCTTTTTAAGCTTTTTAGAATATCTGATTCTTTAGAACTTTTTCAATCGCTACAAGAAGCCAATCAACACCATGCACAGTTTTGGCAAAACTATGCTAAGGTATTAGAATTTAACTCAAACTATCAAGAAGCTTATCATGCTTATAAAAAATGTCTTAGCTTGGATTCTCATGCAACCTATCAATTTGATTTGGCTTATCTTTTGATGCGTATGGGAGTGGATGATAATTTTGAAGAGGGCAAGAAATATTATGAAAGCAGATTATTTTATGCTCATAATGAAACTTTTTCTACTTATCATTATAATGAAAGCCTAAAAGCTTTTAATAAATTTGGCGTTGATGCTTTTAAAAATAAAGAAGTTTTAGTATTTTGCGAGCAAGGCTTTGGCGATACTATAATGTATGCAAGATGCTTAGAAAAACTTTGCAAAATCGCTTCAAAGGTTTTATTTGCTCCTCAAAGTGCCATGTATGAAATGTTTAAAAATCAAATCAAATTTTTAAATCAAAATGATGATATTTTTAAAAATGTAAAGGTTTTAAAAAATCTACCTACAAATTTTGATTATGCTATTCCTATTTGTTCTTTGCCTTTTTTTATTGATATTAAGCTTGATGAGATTTTACGATTAAAAACACCTATATTGCCACAGAAAAAACCGCATAATCAAAGAAAAAAACTTGGTATTTTTTATGCTACTCCTAATGCTGAAAATTCTGATTTATTAAGAAATGTAAAATTTGAATTTTTATTTGATGTATTAAAAGACTTAGATTATGAAATCATTTCTTTTCAAATGCAATTAAAAGAAGAATTACCTAAGGTAATAGAAGATAGAAGCAAGCTTATAAAAAATTGGAATGATACTCTAAATTATTTATATGATATTGACTGTATGCTTAGTATTGATAGTGCTATAGCGCATTTAAGTTTAGCTATGGATATTCCTACTATAGTTCTTTTACATCCTAGGTTTGATTGGCGTTGGGGAAAATTTGAAAATCCTAAAAGTTATTTTTGGCCAAAAGCAAAATGTTTTATCATAAAAGAACAAGAAGAAACAAAAAGGAATTTGCAAAAACTGATTAAAGATATTTTAAATTAAAGCTTAGTTTAAGAGCTTTAGGTGGAAAATTTGGTTTTTGATAACATCAGCTAGCATTTTTGGCATTTGGTTTATAATATCTTGATAATTTTGCTTTGCATCTTGACCTTTTAATGTCAAATTTAATTTTGCATTTTTTGCTGCAAGAATTTTTCCATTACTTGTAGAAATGATTTTAAAATTAATACTAGCCACACCTTCCTTACTCGTTGTGATAAAATAATTTGTAATATTTACATAAAAATCTTGCAAATTTACCACCACAACATAATCTGTAAATTTAGCATACATTTTAGCCTTGTCTTTTTCTTGTGTTAAAAAAGGACTTACATTTATAAGTTTTGCATCTTTAGGACTAAAATGTGACAAAGTTTTAGAACTTTGATAAATACCATTTGCAGCAGAATTAACCCAATTAAGCTTTAAACTTTGAATCAAATTTTTAGCAAATAATGTAGAAAACTCCTTATCACTCACCCTGAAACCATCTAAAAAATAACCGAAATTTTTCCTAAAAGTTAATACAATAGCAAAATCAATATCTTTATCTTTGGTGATTTGTGATTTTTTTTCAATCAAAGTAGAACTATCAAACAATGCTTTTTGTTGATTTAGATTTGGATTTGTAACATTTTGATTTAGATCTATTAGCTCAAAACTATCTGCGTTTTTTTCAATTTTAATAACTTTTTTCTGAGAAAAATTATTTGCCAAAAGATTAGAACTTAAAACTAAACTTAAAAACAAAATGAAACAATACCTCATCTTCATCCTTATAAACTATTTAAATATAAAATTATACTCTTTATTTTATAAAAAATCTTGTAAAAAATTCATAGATGAAACACAAATAAAAGGACTGGATTTATAATCTAAAGGGTTATATAAAATGTATTTTTTAGAAAAATCTCCCATAAATCCTCCATTTTGATTAATCAAAAAATCTCCTGCTACAATATCCCAAATATTAAGCTTTTCAAATCTTTTATAAACTCCTGCCTTAGCCTCTAAAATAGCACAAAATTTCAATCCAGAGCCTATATTAATAGCTTCTAATTGATGCTCTTTTGCAAAGTCTTCATCTTCTTTGCTAAGATGATTAACACTCAATAAGGCTTTATATTTATTTTTCTCGTATTCTTGCTGGTCAATTTGCAAAGGTTTATCGTTTTTATAAACCTTAGTTTTTGCATGAGCATAGAACATATCACCTTTTGATGGATTTTGTATAAGCGATAAAACAGGGCGATTGTCATGAACCAAACTTATCATAACGCAAAATTCATCACTGCCTTTTAAAAAACCACTTGTTCCATCAAGAGGATCAATAAGCCAAAAAGTTTTTAATTCTTCACATTCTTCTTTGCTGAGTAATTTTTCTTCTGATAAAATTTTAATATCCGTAGAACCTAAAATATCATTTAAAATTTTATTAGAAGCAAGATCTGCTGATGTAAGCGGGCTTTTATCTTCTTTTTCCCAAGTTTTGAAATTTTTTCTCTCTTCTAAAATAGCCTTAGAAGCTTGATTGCTAGCATTTATAGCAATTTCTAAAAATTTATCAAGATTAAGCATGATTATAAACTTTCTATAAGATTTTTAAAATTATACAAGAAGATTTTGTGGAATTTTTAATTTCCACAAAAAATTTTAATTAAATTTTACTAGTTTCACCCAAATAAAGTTGTCTTGGACGGACTATTTTAAGACTTTCTTGCTCTTTTTGTTCTATCCACTGAGCTATCCATCCTGGGGTGCGTCCTATAACAAATAAAGTAGCAAACATTTCATTTGGAATACCTAAGGCTTTTAAAATAAGTCCGCTATGAAAATCAACATTCGGATATAGCCCTCTTTGAACAAAATAATCATCGCTTAAAGCAATCTCTTCTATACGCGTTGCTACTTTAATAAGATTGGTATCAATATCCAACTCATCAATAAGTTGATCACGAAGTTTTTTAAGCACTTTTGCTCTGGGATCAAAATTTTTATAAACCCTATGCCCAAAGCCCATCAAACGGAAAGGATCGTTTTTATCCTTAGCCCTTTTGATGAATTCATCTACCCTATCAACACTACCTATTTGCTCAAGCATTCTAATAACACCTTCATTAGCTCCACCATGTGCATGACCCCAAAGTGCGCCAATACCTGCTGCTATACAGGCATAAGGATGAGCATGAGTTGAACCCACAGCACGAACCGTTGAAGTTGAAGCATTTTGCTCATGATCTGCATGAAGCATAAAAACTGTATCAAGTGCTTTTACCTCTATAGGTTTAAGCTCTACATGATCGTAAGGATAAGTTCTTAACATATATAAGAAATTTTCTGTAAAACCACGATCTAAATTTGGATAAGCCATAGGAAAGCCATGTTTATATCTATAAGCGGTGGCGACTATAGTAGGGATTTTAGCTACTATTCTAGCTGCCATTTCCATATATTCTTCTTTTACGTTCATATTTAAATGATCAGGATAAAAAGCACTAAGCGATGAAACAGCACCTTGTAAAACTGCCATAGGATGAGCATTATCAGGGAAAGAATCAAAAAGACGATGCATACCTTCATGGATAAAAGAACGCTTTTTCATTTCATAACGAAACGCTTCAAGACGCGTAGCATCAGGTAATTCTTTATAAAGTAAAAGATGAACCACATCTAAATAAAGTTTGTTTTCAGCAAGCCACTCTATAGGATAGCCACGGTGCATTAAAATTCCGTTTTCTCCATCAATATAAGTGATTTTTGATTTACAAGTAGCTGTAGAAGTCAAGCCCTCATCATAAGAAAACATTCCTGTTTGTTTATAAAAACTCGACATATCTACAACGCTTGGCCCAGTTGTACCATCATATATAGGAAATTCATAGCTTTTTCCATTTCTATTATCGGTTATAGTAACGGAATTTGACATTTTCGCTCCTTTTATTGTTACTTTTATTAATTCTAACAAAAAAGGACGATTATGAGTTTTTTTATTATTGAATTTTTAAGATTTTGTTTGCTTTTTTGAGTAAAAAAGTAACTTTCATTTTTTAGAATTAGAAAGAAATTTAATCATACTCATAACAATAATAGCCTCAAATAACGCTGTTAAAATAAGTGCTGAATAAAGCTTCTCATCAATAACCTTGCCCGAATAACCCAGAGTAGCTGTTGCTATAAGCAAGGTTAAAGGCATAGAATGACTAAGACCAAATAAAATCATATTTTTAAAACCAATTCTTTTTAAAAAAACACTTGCACATAAAATTCTTAAACCCACCATAACAAACATAAGTAAAAATGCTTGTAAAACGATTTTATAATCTAAAATCATTTTAAGATCAAAAGTTGAGCCTATATGGATAAAAAAAATAGGGATCAAAAACCCGTGTCCAAAAGTAGAAAGCTTGTGCTCAAGATCTTTTTTATGATCAAAAAAAGTAGCTATAAATGAACCTGCTATAAAAGAGCCAAGAACGATTTCAAGTTTTGTAATAACCATAGCAACAATAATCAGTATAAAAATGGCCATACAGAATCTTATATCTTTTTCATTTTTATCTTCCCATGGCATAAGCACAACTTTAAGCTGAGGATACCACCAAAAAAGCACACCAAGCATTTTAAATCCGAGCAAACAAAGTCCCAAAAAGATATTAAGATATAAAATACTTTGCGCTACATCAATAATACCTGTTCCTTCGCGCAAAAAAGCTCCCGCTATAGTCAAAAGCACAATAGAAATCACCTCAGCTAAAGTAGCTACTATCATAGCAATATTTAGCCAATAACACTCTTTTCCAAAATCCTTAAAAAGTAAAGATAAAAGCCCTACACTCATCACAGGTATAATGATAATAAATACTAAAGAAAGTCCAAAAATCCATACTATAAAAGAAGATAAAGCGTAAAGTAAAAAAATATAAAAAAAACTTTTTTTGACAACTTCTTTATCCATATTAAAAAAGGCTCTTAAATTTACCTCCATGCCCGCTATAAACATTAGATAATAAAAACCTACATTGGCTAAAAGTGCAAAATTTTCACTTTTTCCTATGAAACCAAAATACGCTATTATTGCCCCTAAAATAATTTCAGTAGCCGAAAGAGGCAAGCGTAAAATTTTTGCAATATGCGGAGAAAAAAGTAAGCATAAAGCTATAACAATAAGAATTTTTAGATCAATTAAACCTTGCGGATCAATGACACTCTGATGCAAAAGTAAATCCCATTTCTTTTAATTTTATTATATCTTGACTTGGTTCTTCACCTTTAGTGGTTAAATAATCCCCTATAACAATAGCCCCAGCACCTGCTTGAAAAATTTCATATTGTCTTTCTCGTAATACCACTTCACGCCCACCTGCTACCATTACCACGCTTTGCGGTAAAGCCTCTTTGGTATCACGCACGATTTTTAAAGCTTCATCAGCGCCAAGTCTTGGAACTTGTAGTTTTAAATTTTCATTTGCTATAAAAAAATTAATAGGCGTTGAAAAAGGCTGTAATTCTTGCAAAGATTTTCTAAAACTTAGCCTATCTTCTTCACTCTCACCCATACCATAGATTCCACCACAACAAAGCATAAGCCCTGCTTCTTTAGCGTTTAAATTGGTTTGAAATCTACTTTCCCAAGTATGCGTGGTGCAAATTTGTGGAAAAAATTCCTTAGAAGTTTCAAGATTGTGATTATAAGAAAAAATTCCTGCTTTTTTAAGTTCTTTGAGTTGCTCCACGCTTGCCATGCCATTACAGGCAATTAAAAGCAAGTTAGGCACTTCTTTTTGCACAGCCTTAGCAGCTTCGCAAACATACTCAAGCTTTTCATCATCAATCCCAAGTCCTGCTGTAACCAAACAAAAACCCAAGGCTTCATTTTTCTTTGCCATTTTTGCTTCTAAAACGATTTGTGAAAGTTCTTTACGACGATATTTTTGAATATCTGTTTTTACATGGGCACTTTGGGTACAGTATTTACAGTCTTCTGAACAATTTCCACTCGCTATATTTGAAATAGCACAAAGCATGATTTGCATTTTAATCCTTCATTTCTTTTTTGATTTTGCACTTTAAGCATTCTAAGAATGTACCTTTTTTAAGCTCTTTTATCACTAAAGTTTCGCCACACTCTTCGCATTTTTCTTCACTTGGTTTGTATTTGCTTATAAAATTGCATTTTGGATAAGCACTACAACCATAAAATTTACCGCGTTTTGAAAAGCGTTCTACGATTTCACCTTTTTGACAACTTGGACAAGTAATACCTGTACCATTGGCTTTGGCTTTTGCGGCTGTGTTTTCGCTTTCATTTTTACTTTCACTTTTTAAATTTCTTGAATACTTGCATTTTGGGAAATTTAAACACGCTACAAATTCTCCAAAACGCCCTTTTCTAATAGCAAGTTCCCCGCCACAATCAGGACAACTTTCACCTAGTTTTGTGACAGTTTTTTGACTAGCAATTTTTGTTTTTCCTTCTTCGATTTTTCTCATAAAAGGATAGTAAAATTCTTTTAAAATTTCTTGCCAATCTGCCTTATCTTCAGCGATTTCATCTAAGGTGTTTTCAAGGTTTGAAGTAAATTTACTATCTACTATATCGCTAAAATTTTTCTCAAGCACTTCGGTTACATTAAAAGCGATTTCACTAGGAATGAGTTGTTTTTTGTCTATTTTTACATAATCACGGCTTGTAAGTATAGAAATAGTTGGCGCATAAGTAGAAGGGCGACCTATACCCAAACTTTCAAGTTTTTTTACAAGGCCTGCTTCTGAATACCTTGAAGGCGGTTCGGTAAAATGTGAGCTCATTTCTAAATTTTGTATTTTTAAATTTTCACCTATTTTAAGATTTGGTAAAATTTTATCCTTATCCATATCGCCATAAACTTTATAATATCCATCAAAAAGGATTTTTCTACCGCTTATTTTAAAAACTGCTCTATCATTTTTTACAAACACATTTTGAGTTTGAGAAATAGCAGGATTCATCTGACAGGCTAAAAAGCGATTGTAAATAAGTGTGTAAAGTTTTAACTCATCTTTGTCTAAAAATTTAGCCGCAATTTCTGGGGTAAAACTTAAATTTGTAGGGCGTATAGCTTCATGGGCTTCTTGAGCACCTTTGGCCTTTGTAGTATATACATTTGCTTTGCTTGGAAGATAATCTTGGCCAAAATTTGCTTGTATGAATTTTCTTGCATTTTCTATAGCTTCTTTGGCCAAATTTAAACTATCAGTTCTCATGTAGGTAATAACCCCCATCACGCCCTCGTGAGTATTTACTCCTTCATAGAGTTTTTGAGCTATCATCATGGTTTTTTTAGGGTTAAAACCAAGGCGATTGCTAGCACTTTGCTGTAAAGTTGAAGTCATAAAAGGAGGTGGTGGAGCGATTTTTCTTTCTTTGCTTTCAATGTCACTTATAGCATAAGCTTCATTTTTGCAAGCTTCCAGTACAAGTTTGGCACGATCTTTGTTGATAATGGTAAGTTTTTCTATCTTAGCTTTGTCAAACTCAACTAGTTCTGCATCCAAATCTTTTTGAAAAATCATATCTATGCTAAAATATTCCAGTGGTACAAAGGCACGAATTTCTTTTTCACGATCGACTATGATCTTTAAAGCCGCACTTTGAACACGCCCTGCGCTAAGTCCTCTTTGAATTTTTTGCCCCAATAAGGGGCTGAGTTTATATCCTACAATGCGATCTAAAAGGCGTCTAGTTTGTTGGGCATTTACAGAGTGCATATCTAATTTTCTTGGATTTTTTAAAGCATTTTCTATAGCACTTTTAGTAATTTCATGGAAAACGATGCGTGGCAAGGTGTTTTCATCTTTTCCTATAGCTTTTGCAATATGATAAGCTATGGCTTCTCCTTCTCTATCCTCATCCGTTGCAAGATAGACTTCTTTGGCATCTTTGGCTTTGCTTTTAAGTTCTTTAACTAAGGCGCTATGATCGCTTGTGATTCTATACTCAGGGATAAATTCATCATCTTCTATTTTAATCCCAAAGCTTGATTTAGGTAAATCTCTAATATGTCCTTTAGAAGCAATCACTTCATAATCTTTTCCCAAAAAATTTCCTATGGTTTTAGCTTTTGCAGGAGATTCTACTATGATTAAATTTTTCTTCATTTTACACCCTTGTTAAATAAAAAGCTGAATTTAGCTAAAATTATTTAAAATTCTACTTATAAAATATATTTTAAAAACAAAACTATCATAACAAAATAAATAAAATATAATTTTAAGTAATTTTAAATACAAATCATAATTTTTGGAGTATAATAAAATAAAAAAGGCAAAATTATGAATGGCAAAACTTATAAATTTCATCCAAATGATACAAAAATGGATAAAAAAATAATTCAAATTACCGAAAAATCCGGATTTAAAGCAGCTGTGTTTTCTATGGCCGCTATGACTATGCTAGGAAGTGTAGTCATTTCATCTGCTCTACCTGCTATCAACAGACATTTTGAAGAACTTTTAACCCAAAGTGGTGCTACTCTTGCTTCAAGTTTCACATTAGCTCATCTTGATATACTTGTTCGCTTAGTTTTAACCATTCCTGCTATTTTTGTTGTCATTTTATCTCCATTCGCTGGTATTTTAATGGATAAATTTGGCAAATTAAAATTCATTCTTCCAGCTATGGTGGTTTGGACTATTTCTGGAGTAAGTGGCTTTTTCTTAAATGATATTTATGCTATACTGACTTCAAGAGCTATTTTTGGTATGGCAACTGCTTTTATAATGACAGGCGCTTCGGCTTTACTTGGAGATTATTATAGTCGCGGTGGCTTTAATCGCAGAGAAAATGCTTTAAGTCTTCAAGGATTTTTTTGTGCGGTAGGGGGTGCTATTTTTATTTCTATTGCGGGATTTGTTTCAAGTTATTCTTGGCGTTATCCTTTTTTGGTGTATGGACTTGGAATTTTAATTACCTTAATGGCTATCATTTATCTTTTTGAACCTAGAAAATTTAAATTCTATAATCATACAAAAATAGAAGCAAAAACAAATTATTGGCAATTTTTCCCTATCTATTTTATAGGTTTTTTTATCATGGTAGTTTATTATATTTCGCCAACTCAACTTCCTTACTATATAGAAGAACATTTAAGATTGGACCCTAAATATATAGGTATTTCGATGTCTGTGTCTGCACTATGTTATGGTTTTTTCTCTCTAAGCTATAGATATATTATAAAATTCTTAAGTATTAAAACTATCTATGTTTTAACTCTTTTTATCGTATCTTGTTCTTTTTTGCTGCTTTTTTTAGTAGATAGCTTTTTCACAGTTTTAATCGCCTTAGCTTTGCTTGGAATGGGCGGAGGTATTATGCTTGTAAATAATACGGCTTATCTTTTTTCAATCTGTCCTGAAAATGCTCGCGCTAGGGCTTATGGAATTTTAGCAAGTTGTATATTTTTAGGACAATTTTTAAGTCCTATTATCTCTCAACCTATCGTTAGGCAAATGGGTCTTGTAGATGCTTTTTTAATATGGTCAATAGTAATTTTTATAGTGTGCATTGTGTTTTTATTTTTAAAGCAAAAACCTAGGATAAATTAGCAAGAAAAATCTTGCTAATTTTATTTATTACAAACCTACTGCACTTAAAGTTTGGTATTTACTCATATAAATTTGAGCTTCAATTTTTCTCATTGTATCAAGCGCTACTTGAACTACAATAAGTACAGAAGTACCGCCAAAATGAAAAGGCACACCCATAAATTTCACCAAAACCCAAGGCAAGGTTGCAACAAGCCCTAAATAAATAGAACCTGATAAAGTTAAACGAGAAGCCACTTCATTAAGATAATTTGAAGTTCCTTCACCTGGACGAATTCCAGGGATAAAACCGCCTTGCTTTTTCAAATTTTCTGCTATGTCTTTAGCGTTAAATACAATAGAAGCATAAAAATAAGCAAAGAAAATTACAAACAAGAAAGTTAAAACATGAAACAAATAACCATTTGGATTTAAAAAGTCATTAATGGCTTGTAGATAAGGATTTATACTAGTTTGTAAAATCGTTGTTGGAAACATCAAAATCGCACTAGCAAAAATCGGTGGAATAACTCCACTAAGATTGAGTTTAATAGGAATATAATTCATAATGCGTTTGTTTTGATTTTGCATTACAACTTTACGAGAATAAGAAATAGGAATTCTTCTTTCTCCAAGTTCTACATAAATAATCACGCCTATAGTGATTAAAATCAAAGCAAAAATTGCAAAAGCGGTTAAGAAATTCATCTCACCTGAATTAATTTGTCCTACAGTTCCTGAAATCGCTCTTGGAATACCTGAAACAATACCTGCAAAAATGATTAAAGAAATACCATTTCCTATACCTCTTTGTGTAATTTGTTCGCCAAGCCACATTAAAAGCATAGTTCCTGCAAGCATAGAAATAGCACAAAGTGCGATAAACATATTTAAATCTTCCACCATTATAGCCCCTGCGCCACCACGACCATGTAAGCTTTGCAAACCTATAGCAACGCCTATACTTTGAACCAAAGTAATCACAATAGTCGCATAACGGATAATTTGCATATATTTTTGCATACTATCACGCTCTTTTTTCATCTTACCAATATTTGGAAAAGTTGCTGCAAGAAGCTCCATAATAATAGAAGCAGTAATATAAGGCATAATACCTAAAGAAATGATAGAAAAGCGTTCAGCCGCTCCACCACTAAAAACATTAAATAAACCCAAAGCATTGTTTTGATTGTTATTAAAAAATTCCGCAATCACATCAGCATTGACGCCAGGAACTGGCACATAAGCCAGAACCCTATAAGCAAACAAAAATGCTAAGGTGATTAAAATCTTATTCGTCAATGCTCTATTCATTATTTTGATCCGGTGACGCTAATATTCTCGTCTTTGATTTTTGATACTAAGTCTTTTGCACTTACACCAATTAATTTGATTTTATTCACAGATTTTGAAATTTTGTGAACACTTTTAATGCTCTCAAATGTAATTTCACTAAGCTCTTTTACAGCTGTGATTTTTTCAACATTGATTACATAAGGTTTTTGAATTTTAGAAGTAAAACCTACTTTTGGTAGTCTTCTTTGAAGTGGTTGTTGACCCCCTTCAAAACCTCTTTTTTCATTATAGCCTTTTCTAGCAGTTTGACCTTTACCCCCTTTAGTAGCAGTCTTACCCATGCCAGAACCTTGACCACGACCAATTCTTTTAGTTTTATGCGTTGAACCCGCTGCTTTTGTTAAATTCATCTTCTTATCCTTTTAACATTGTTAAAGCTTTGATTGTAGCACGAACCACATTAGCTGAATTATTTGAACCCAAAGACTTGGTTAAGATGTCTTTAATACCTGCAAGCTCGACGATAGGGCGTGTAGAACCACCCGCGATAACTCCTGTACCTTCACTAGCTGGTTTAAGTAAAATTCTACTTGCGTTGTATTTTACCTCTACATCATGAGCGATAGTTGAGCCTTTAGTTTTAACTTCAACGATATTTTTAAACGCATCGTCAACAGCTTTACGGATAGCATCTGGAACTTCCTTAGCCTTACCATAACCAACACCTACCAAACCTTTGCGGTTTCCAACGATAACTAAAGCAGTAAATCTAAATCTTCTACCACCTTTAACAACCTTAGTAACTCTGCCGATATCGACGATTACTTCTTCAAATTCTTCTCTATTATATTTTTCCATCGATTTACCCCTTATAGCCTAATGCCATTTTCTCTTAAAGATTCAGCTAAAACTGCAATAACACCATGATATACATAACCATTTCTATCAAAAACAGCTTGTTCTATCTTTTTAGTTTTTAAAGTTTTAGCAAATTCAGCAGCGATTTTTTTAGCGCCTTCTTTATTTGCTTTAACGCCAAGTTTGCGTCCATCAACTGCTGCTAAAGTTACAGCTTTTGCATCATCAATCGCTTGGATATATAGAGTTCTGTTCGATTTAAATACAGAAATTCTTGGAAAATTTTCACAACCTGAAATTTTCGCTCTAATTCTTTTTTTTCTTTTGATTCTTAAAGTTAGTTTTCTTTTTAATACATTTGCTCTCATATTCTACCCTTACTTCTTAGATGTCTTACCAGCTTTGCGGATAATGCGTTCATCAGAATACTTAACGCCTTTTCCTTTATATGGCTCTGGTGGTCTAAATTCACGAATTTGAGCAGCAACTTGACCTACAACTTGTTTATCACTTCCTTTAACTGTAATAGTATTTTTATCCACTACAATTTCAATTCCTTCTGGAATATCATAATTAATAGGATGAGAAAAACCAAGGCTTAGTTCTAAAACTTTACCTTTTAAAGCTGCTTTATAACCAACTCCATTGATTTCAAGAGTTTTTGAAAAACCTTGAGTTAAACCTACAACGATATTGTAAGCTAAAGCTCTGTAAGTTCCCCAATAAGCTCTACTTTGTCTATCTTCACCTTTTGGAGAAAAAAGAATATTATTATCTTTAATCTCAACATTTACATTTGCTTTAGTATCAAGTTCTTTTGCCAAATTTCCTTTTTTAAATTTAAGCAAATTTCCTTCTAATTTTACTTCTACTCCTGCTGGAATAGCAATCGGTTGTTTACCTATACGAGACATATTTTTCCTTTTTATTTGTCTAGGATATTTCTACTTTTTTAAAAGAATGGATACCCAATGCCATAAAAAGCAGATTTTTTACCAAATAGTACATAAAATTTCGCCGCCAACACCTGCTTTATAAGCTTCATCATTAGCTAAAACGCCACGACTTGTGCTAACTACGATAGTACCATAACCGTTTTTAAAACGCTTGATTTCATCTTTACCTTTATAAACACGACGACCAGGCTTAGAAATTCTTTTAAGCTCATTGATAACACTCTTACCTTTTTCATCGTATTTTAAAACTACATTGATAAATTTCTTTTTATCTTCTTCAATAACATTAAAACTCTCAATATAGCCCTTAGCTTGAAAAATTCCAACTAAAGCTTCTACAACTTTAGAATGTAAAAGCTTGGTTGTTTCAAGCTTTCTCATTCCTGCATTTCTGATACGAGTGAGTGAATCTGAAATAATATCATTTATCATATTTTATCCTTACCAACTTGCTTTCTTAAGGCCTGGAATCAAACCTTCATTGCCCATTTTTCTTAAGCAAACTCTGCAAATTCCAAAATCTCTATAAACCGAATGCGGACGCCCACAAATTTGGCATCTCGTATAAGCTCTAACCTTAAATTTAGGCTTGCGTGCCGCTTTTGCAATCATTGATTTTTTAGCCATCTTACTTTCCTTTTGTAAATGGCACACCGATAAGTTCTAATAACTTTTGTGCCTGTTTGTCATTTTGTGCTGTTGTAACTATAGAAATATTCATACCATGAGTTCTTAAAATTTTATCATACTCCACTTCTGGGAACATCAACTGCTCATCAAGACCGAAGTTATAGTTTCCGCGTCCATCAAAACCATCTCTACTTAAACCTCTAAAGTCTTTCACCCTTGGCAAAGCAATAGAAATTAATTTATCAAGAAAAGCATACATATTTTCTTTTCTTAAAGTTACCATTACACCCACAGGAAAACCTTCGCGAACTTTAAATCCTGCAACTGATTTTTTAGCTTTAGTAATCACAGCCTTTTGTCCTGCAATTAAAGAAATAGTATCTGCAACATTTTGCAATACTTTTTGATCTTTAGCCAACTCACCAGCACCTACACTGATAACTACTTTTTCGATCACAGGGATAAGCATAGGATTTTTAATATCAAATTCTTTAACCAATGCAGGTTTAATGCTTTGATTGTATTTTTCTTTTAATCTCATCATCGCTTACTCCTGAACTTTTGCCACATTGGAAATATCCATTGGCATTTCTTTATTGATAAAACCACCATTTGGGTTTTTCTCACTCGGCTTAATAGCTTTTTTAGCGATTTTACATCCTTCAACTACCACTTTAAGTGTTTTTGGATATACCGCTAAAACTTTACCTATTTTACCTTTATCATCGCCTGTGATAACCTTAACGCTATCACCTTTTTTGATTTTTAATTTAACCGCCATTATAATACCTCCGGTGCTAGTGAAACGATTTTCATAAAGCCACCATATCTAACTTCTCTGCCCACTGGCCCAAAGATACGAGTTCCGATAGGCTCTCTTTTGTTGTCAAGAATAACCGCAGCATTTTCATCAAAACGAATCAAAGAACCATTATCTCTATGAATTTCTTTTTTAGTTCTAACGATAACCGCTTTTACCACTTGACCTTTTTTAACTTTTCCATTTGGTAAAGCTTTTTTAACAGATGCAACGATTACATCACCTACGGTAGCGTATCTTCTTTTGCTACCCCCTAAAACCTTGATACACATTAATTCTTTTGCACCGCTATTATCAGCAACTGCAAGTCTTGTAAAACTTTGAATCATTACTCAACTCCTGTAGCTAATACAGATTTTAAGCGAAATGATTTTCTTTTTGAAAGTGGTCTGCATTCTACTGCAACAACAGTATCACCCACTTTAACTTCATTTCTCTCATCATGAATTAGATATTTTTTAAAGCGTTTAACAATTTTTCTATATCTTGGATGAACCACTTTTCTTTCAACCAAAACACTTGCGGTTTTTTCACCAGCGATTTTAACAACAACGCCTTGAATTTCTCTTTTAAATGCCATTTTCTCTATCCTTATCTTAAAGCGTTAATTGCTGTATTTATTCTAGCAATGTCTTTTTTTACTTGGCTAATCTCTTTTGGATTAGTAAGTTGCATTGTTTTTAGCTTTTGTTTTAAAGTGAATAAAAGCACCTTTTTTTCTTTTAGCATTGTTGCAAGCTCAGCTGCTGTTTTATCTTTAATCTCAGTATATTTCATTTTGGCTCTCTCTTGTAACAAACTTAGTTTTAAATGGAAGTTTATGCATAGCTAAAGTCAATGCTTCTCTTGCCATTTCTTCGCTTACTCCTGCCATTTCATAAATGATACGGCCTGGCTTGATATTCATTACCCATTCCTCAACAGCACCTTTACCTTTACCCATACGAGTTTCTAAAGGTTTTTTTGTCAAAGGCTTATCTGGGAAAACTCTAATCCAAGTTTTTCCTTGTCTTTTAACGAAACGAGTTAAAGCAATACGCGCTGCTTCGATTTGGCGTGAGTTAATGCGTCCTGCTTCAGTTGCTTTTAATGCAAATTCACCAAAAGTAAATTCTGTTCCACGATTAGCATAACCTCTGTTACGCCCTTTCATCATTTTGCGATATTTAGTTCTTTTTGGCATTAACATGATTATTTACCCCTTCTTGTGCGTCTTGGCTTTTTAGCTGGAGCACTTTCTTCAGTTTTTTCAGGTTGCATACCTTTGTGTAATACCTCACCTTTAAAGATCCATACTTTAACCCCTATGTTTCCATAAGTAGTTCTAGCTTCTGCAAAACCATAATCGATTTTTGCTCTTAAAGTATGAAGTGGAACGCGTCCTTCAAGATACCATTCTGTTCTTGCCATTTCAGCACCGCCTAAACGACCAGAAACTGAAACTTTAATCCCTTTAGCGCCTGCTTTTTGCGCGCCTTGAATTACTTTTTTCATTGCTCTTCTAAAAGCAATTCTTTTTTCAAGTTGAGTTGCAACACTTTCAGCAGCAAGTTGAGCTGAAGCTCCTGCTTTTCTTTCTTCTTTGATATTGATATTTACATCTTTACCGATTAAATCTTGCAATTCTTTTCTTAAATTATCAACATCACTACCTTTTTTACCGATGATGATACCTGGTCTTGCAGCAACTACAGTAACGCGAAGTTTTTTAGCAGTTCTTTCTACTAAAATTTGGCTAATTCCTGCGTAATAAAGTTTTCTTTTTAAGAAAGCTCTGATTTTGTAATCTTCACCGATATTTTCTACTAAATTTGCTTTAGTTGGAAACCATCTTGATTCCCAGTTTCTATTGATTCCTAGTCTTAGACCAATTGGATTAACTTTTTGTCCCATTAGCTTTCCTTTTTCGCTGTTGCTTTTTTAGTGCTTGTTGTTTTTTTAGCTGGAGCTTTTGTTGTAGTAGTTTTTTTAGCTACTGCTTTTTTCTCTTCAGCTTTCACTTCTGCTTTTGCCACTTCTACTAAAATATGTGAAGTTGGTTTTCTAATACGACTTGCACTTCCTCTAGCTCTTGGTCTAAATCTTTTCAACACCGCAGCTGCATCCACGCGACAACTTTTTACAACCACTTCGTTTGCTTCAAAGCCACCATTTGCTACTGCACTTGAAATTGCGTTTGCGATATATTTTGCACCTTTATTTGGCATAAATTTTAAACTAGCCATAGCTAATTCTGCATTCATCCCCTGAACTTCCCTAGCAATCAATCTTGCTTTAGTTGGAGATAATCTTATGAATTTAATTAATGCTTTACTCATATCTTATCCCTTACTTACCAATTTTCTTTTGCACAGAGCCTTTATGCCCTTTAAATGTGCGTGTTGGAGCAAATTCACCAAGCTTATAACCGATATGATTTTCAGTAATATAAACTGGAATAAAGCTTTTACCATTATGAACATTAAATGTAAGTCCTATCATATCAGGAGTAATTGTGCTTCTTCTTGACCAAGTTTTAATTGGTTTATTATCATTAGCCTTTTTAGCAGCGATGACTTTTTTCATTACATGATCATCAACAAAAGGACCTTTTTTTAGTGATCTAGCCATCTTACTTTCCTTTTCTTCTTGAAATTATTAGCTTATCGCTAGCTTTTTTACGACGAGTTTTCGCACCTTTGGTTGGTTTACCCCATGGAGTTACTGGATGACGGCCTGAATTTTTCTTACCTTCACCCCCACCGTGCGGGTGATCTACTGGGTTCATAGCAGAACCACGAGTTTGTGGACGGATACCTCTATGGCGATTTCTACCTGCTTTACCGATAGTTACATTAGCCCATTCTTCGTTACCTACTTCGCCGATACTTGCCATACATTCAGCTAAAACTTGTCTCATTTCGCCGCTTGCAAGTCTTAAAATAACATATTTTTCTTCTTTACCCATAAGTTGTGCGTAAGCACCCGCAGAACGAATCATTTGACCGCCTTTACCTGGCTTTAACTCAACATTATGAACAATAGTACCCACAGGAATGTTTTTAAGTTTCATTGCGTTACCTGGTTTAATATCAAGTCCGCTTTCAGCAGCTGCAACAATATCGCCAACGCTTAATCCACGTGGTTGAAGAATATATCTTTTTTCCCCATCTTTATAAGCAATCAAAGCAATTCTACAATTTCTATATGGATCATACTCGATTGCTTCTACTTTGCCTTCTATACCAAATTTACGGCGTTTAAAATCAATAATTCTGTAAAGTTTTTTAGCACCCGCTTCTTTATGACGACTTGTAATTCTTCCATAGCTATTACGACCTGCGTGCACTGGAAGTTTAACAAGTAGTGAGCGCACACTTGGTTTAGCTGTAATATCTTCAGAACTTAAACCTGTGATATATCTTCTACTTGGAGTATATGGTTTATAAGTTTTAATTGCCATCTTAAGCCTCCGTATTTTCTAAGCTAACACCTTCAGGTAGCTTAACATAGAATTTTTTGTAATCGTTTCTTTGACCTAAACGACCTCTAAAACGCTTAACTTTTCCATCCATTCTTAATGAATTGATGCTTTTTGGAGTTACACCAAAATACTCTTTTAAAACCGCTTTTAAGCCTGTTTTAGTCATCTTTGGTGAAGTTTGAATAACTACGACACCTTGCTCTTGCAAATTCAAACTTTTTTCTGTGTAAAGTATAGTCTTTATATCAGTAATATCTGCCATAATTATCCCTCTTTTGTAATAGATTCTAACGCTGATTTTTCTATGATAACAGCATTAAATACAGATACTAAATAAGCATTTACTTCAGTTACATCAACTACATAGCAATTTGCTAAATTTCTGTAAGCTAAAAGTGTTTTTTCATCTAGTAAATCTTTAACGATTAAAGCATCTTTGACGCCAAGTTTTTTAATCACAGCGTTTGCATCTTTTGTTTTACCACTTTCAATAGCCAAAGAATCAGCAGTAAATAACACACCTTTAGCTGCTTTATCTGCTAAAGCTCTTTCAAGCGCCAATCTTTTTTGTTTTTTATTTACTTTTTGGAAGTAGTTTCTTTCATTTGTTGGACCAAAAGCAACCGCACCGCCTACCCAAACGTTAGTTCTTGTTGAACCCGCTCTAGCACCGCCACGACCTTTTTGTCTCCAAGGTTTTTTACCACCACCGCTTACATCACTTCTACCTTTAGTATGAGCTGTATTTGCTCTTAAACTTGCAAGGTAAGATTTTACATATAAGTAAAGATTGTGTGGATTTACTTCCGCATATTTTGAAGGTAAATCAAGTTCACCTGCTTTTTCTAATTTATCATTTAAAACAACTACTTTACTCATTTTGCAATCCTTATTTTACCCATAGCACCATTATAACCTGGTACTGCACCCTTAACTACTAAAATTTTGTTTTCAGAATCATAAGATACAACTTCGTTTTTAACGGTTACTTTAGTATTTCCATAGTGTCCTGCCATTTTCATACCTGGTTGAACACGACCTGGCCATTCTCTATTACCAATAGATCCGTGGCGTCTATGAAATCTCGAACCGTGACTTGCTGGACCCCCTGCAAAGTTATGTCTTTTCATAACACCGCTATAACCTCTACCTTTGGTGTTAAAGCTTACTTTTAAAATTTTTGCTTCATTTAATGGAGTTTCATCTAAATCTCCTGCTTCAGTATTTGCTACTTCTAAAGTCGCAAATCTATTGTATTCTGCAGAAAGATTATACTTTTTTTGTTGTCCTGCGACACATTTATTACTTGCTTTACCTTTTGGATATGCTACTAAAGCCTTTCCGCCTTCAACTTCACATACTTTTGCATTTACAACTCTTAGTAAAGTTACAGCGATACTTGGATTAGTAATTGTTCTGCTCATTCCGATTTTTTCTACAATATATTCCATATCTTATCCTTACTTACCCATAGCTCTTACTTCAACGCTTACTTCTGGCGCTAAATCAAGCTTAGTTAAAGAATCAACTGTATCTGGAGTCGCTGCTACTATATCTAGCATACGCGCGTGAATTCTTATCTCAAACTGCTCACGAGAATCTTTGTTAATGTGTGGAGATTTTAAAACTGTATAGCGTTTGATTTTAGTAGGCATTGGTATCGGACCTCTGATATCCGCACCTGTTCTTTTAACAGCTTCTACGATTGCTGCAACTGTTCTGTCTAGTACTCGATGGTCATAAGCTTTTAGCTTAAGCCTAATTCTTTCCATAATATTTCCTTTAAAAAGAACTCGTTAGTTAAAAACTAACCAACTTTATAAAAATTGAAATGAGAGTATATAAAATCTTGTTTTCAAAGTCAAGGAATTTGATGAAATTTTTCTATTATTTTCCTTTTAAAAAGGATAATAATAGAATTTTTAGAATTTAAAAATTATCATTATTTTTTAAATTTTTGTATATAATGATCAATATCTTATTTCATTAAATTTCAAAAAATCTCTTAATTTTTCATATTCGCCATTTTCTAAATAACGGTGTTTTCCCGCCTTTAACATACCAAGATCTAAAGCCCCAAAAGCAACACGCTTAAGATCCATAACCTCAAGATCAAAATGTCCAAAAAAGCGTCTAAGCTCTCTATTTTTACCTTCATTTATAACCACTCTAAGCTTAGTATAGCCTCCACTTGATCCAAAAATTTCAAAGTCTATAAAAGGAGCAAAACTCATAGAGGTAATTTTAGTTTTTGCATGCGCGCCTTTTTTTTCATTTTTAATCTCAAGTCCATTTTGCATGGCTTCGATGACTTGTTTGCTCACCGTGCCTTTAACTTTAAGGTAGTATTCTCTTTCTAAATCGCTATGCATTAAAGCATCGGCAATCACAGGAGAATCTGTAAGTAAAAGTAAGCCTTCACTTGCATAATCCAGCCTGCCTACGCTAAGCCAAGTGCTAAATTGTCTTGGCAAGGTATCATATATAGTTTTTCTTCCACGATCGTCTTTTTTACTGACAATTTCACCTTTTTGTTTATGGTAGATTATCACGCTAAATTGCGTTCTTTTTTGTACTCTTTTACCTTTAACAAAAACTTTATCATCAAATTTAACTTCATCGCTTAAAAGGGCAATTTTGTTGTTTATTTTTACTAAGCCTTGTTTGATAAGTTCATCGGCTTCACGGCGTGAATAGCGGGTGTTATGGGATATAAATTTATTAATTCTCATTTGATCTTCCTTAAAAAGGGCGTTTTTGCCCTTTTTTACATTACAAAAATAGTTGGAACTATGGTTGGGTATTTTTTAATCTTTCTAAAGATGTGTTTTCTTAAAACTTGGCGGATTTGATTTTCTAAAAATCTTGGATCATTGAGTACTTCATCTTTAACATTGATGAAAAATTGTCCTAAAACTTCAGCCATATCTTTGCTAAAAGCATGGTCGTGTTTGTCAGCTACTAGCCCATAGCTAAATACTCTTGGTTTGTTGATCAGTGTTTTTGTAGCTTTGTCAATTTGTGCGATAATAACTACTATACCACTATCTGCAAGTTTTTGGCGATCTATAACTACATCATCGGCGATTTGTTTGTTGATTTGATTATCTACAAAAACTTTACCTGTTTTTACGGTTTTTATGCGTTTGACATATTTTTGGCAAAGTTCTACTTGATCGCCATCACTCATAAGATAAATATTTCTTTCAGGGATACCGCACTTCATTGCTGTTTCTTTGTGTTTGGTGATATGGTTGTATTCCCCATGAACCGGTAAGAAAAATTTAGGTTTAGTAAGAGTTAGCATAAGCTTTTGCTCTTCTATACTAGCGTGTCCGCTTACATGAATTTCACTAAATTCTTGATACGCTACTTTAGCTCCTGCTTTTAAAAGATAGTCAAGCACTGCAGAAACGCTTGCTTCATTTCCTGGTATAGCTTTAGCTGAAATGATTACTTGATCTGTAGGCTTAATCTTTATAAATTTATGCTCATCTGTTGCCATTCTATAAAGCGCACTCATAGTTTCACCTTGACTTCCTGTAGTTACGATAAGCACTTCATTGTCTTTATATTTGCTTACTTCATCAGCATCGATGAAAATTTTTCTATCAAGTTTGATATAGCCTAATTCCATAGTAGTATAAAGATTTCTTTCCATAGAACGACCGATCACACAAACTTTTCTACCGTATTTTAAACCATAAGTGATAGCTTGATAAACGCGGTGGATATTAGAACTAAAAGTGCTCATGATCACCCTGCCTTTGGTACGTGCAAAGATTTGATCAAAAGTTGGCCCTACAGAGCTTTCACTTTTTGTATAACCTTCTTTATAAGAATTTGTACTATCACTTAAAAGACATAAAACTCCTTCTTCTCCATAATGTGCCAAACGCCCTAAGTCTGTTGGATAGCCATCAATTGGGGTTTGATCGATTTTAAAATCACCTGTGTGGATAATCGTTCCTGCTTTTGTTTTGATCGCAAGTGCTGAAGCATCAATGATAGAATGCGTGATGTGGATCCATTCTATATCAAATTCACCTATTTCATAAACTTTGCGTTTTTCTACAGGACGAAACCATTTGCGTTCTGCTTTTAAGCCATGTTCTTCAAATTTGTTTGAAATCATTCCTAAAGCTAAAGGTGTAGCGTAGATAGGAAATTGAAATTCTTTAAAGAAATAAGGCACCGCACCGATATGATCTTCATGCGCATGGGTAATCACTATACCACGAATTTTATCTTTAATTTTTCTTACATAGTCAAAATCAGGGATGATAATATCTACCCCATGCATAGTTCCATCAGGAAAACTCATACCTATATCTATTATGATTGCATCTTTATTGGTTTCAAAAACGCTAATATTTCCACCGATTTCTCCTAAGCCTCCTAAAGGAGTAATGCGGATTTTATGTTCGCTAGAATTATTATATTTTAAAGGGTGTAAGCGGTTTTCATGTGAAACACGGTTAGCTTCTATACATTCTGCAAGAGCGATTTGCCAATCTTCATTGCCTGTGAGTTTTGAAGGAAGATTGCGATTTTTTTTCTTTTTTTTCTCAGTTTTATTCTCTGAGTTTTCAGAAATTTCCTTGTTAGAATTTTGATCAATTTTTGGAGTATCATTTTCATTTTGCAAAGAATCGGCTAATTTTTTTCTGCGATTTTTATATTTATAGCGTTTATTGTTTTTTGAATTTGAGTTCGGATTTTGTTCGTTTTTATTTATCTCTTTGTTTTCGTCCATATTCATCCTTTAATTTGTCATAAATTTTAAGGTATGAATTAACGCAAATTTCATGTGGTCTGATGTTTTCTTTTAAGCCAAGAATGCTTAAAACTTCTAAAACTTTTGCTTTATATGTTTTTAAATTTCCTAAGAGTTGTTTTCTAGGAGCTTTAAAACAGTCTTTTAGAAAATTTTTGAAATTTTCTATTTCACAAAGTTCATCAAAATCCTTAATTTTAATCAAACTCATCACCGCTGATATAACTTTTGGCGGCGGATTAAAACATTGTGGATCAACATCAAAAAGTATTTTTCTTTCGCAAATCATTGCACTTAAAACACCTAAGGAAGAAAACTCACTATTCCCTTCTTTAGCGCAGAATTTTTCAGCCATTTCTCTTTGTACCATTACAATAAGCCCTAGACAATTTTTATCTTCTAAAGCTTTTAATATAATGTGACTTGCAACATAATAAGGCAAATTTGCAACCAAAAAATATGGTTTTTCATCAAGACTAGGATTAAAAGCTTCGCTTGCGTCTTGATGGATCAAGTTAAATTTTCCACATTCAAGTTCTTTTTGAAATTTCTTTTTTAAAATAGGTATGAGATCATTATCGATTTCATAAGCTTTTACTTGAGAAATTTTTAAAAGTTCTTGCGTTAAATCACCTAAGCCAGGCCCAATCTCAATGATATTGTTCATCTCTTTGGGTATGGCTTGGATGATTTTTGCTAATACGCTTTTATCGATTAAAAAATTTTGTCCGTATTGTTTTTTTGCTTTAACCATAAGAAATAATTTTATCTAAAAATTCTTAATTAAGTCTTTTTAGGTAGAATTATTTTTGTAAAATTTCATAAGGATCAAAATGATTGTTTGTGCGGGTGGAAATGAAAATTTTTCTTTTGCAAAAGCCATAGGTATAGGTTTGGTTGAATCAGCTTTTCATTTGGGTCAACTTTGCTTAAAAGAAAAACCATCAAAACTCATATTTATAGGAACTTGTGGGCTTTATGATAAGGGGGAAATTTTAGAAATTTATAGAAGTTCATGCGCTTTTAATGTAGAATTTTCTAAAATTTCACATGCTTTTTATACTCCTGCAAAATATGAAATTTGCTTAGAAAAAGAAAATGTTTCTCGTGAAACAATCAAAATCAATTCTTCAAATTATATTTGTCAAAATTCAAAAGCAGCAAAAGAATTTTCGAAATTAGGTTTTTTTGCAGAAAATATGGAAGCCTTTTCTGTTTTAAGCGTAGCTCAAAATTTAGATATTGATGCAGAGTGTATTTTATGTGCGACAAATTTTTGCAATGAAAATGCTCACGAAGATTTTATAAAAAATCATCAAAAGGCAAAAGAAAAATTAGAAGAATACTTAAAAAAATATCATTATATTTAAAAATTCAAAAAGGAAAATAATTTTGAAAGAGCTTGTTAATATTTTAGATTTTTTACCTGAAGAATTAGGAGAAAAAATCAAACCGATGTTTCGCGTGAAACAAATTTATCAATGGATTTATCAAAAATACGCCAATAATTTTTCCGATATGTCAAGTTTACCAAAAGATCTACGTTTAGAACTTACACAAAATTTTCATTTCTCACCTGTAAAATGCGTTAAAAATGAGCAAAGTAAAGATGGAAGTATAAAATATCTTTTTGAACTCATCGATGGTTTAAGAGTAGAAAGTGTGCTTTTGCCTATGAAAGAAGAAAAAATAGACGCGGAGGGCAAAAGAATTTCTCATGCGAGATATACTATCTGTGTTTCTTCTCAAGTAGGTTGTAAAAGCGGATGTAGTTTTTGTCTTACTGCCAAGGGTGGTTTGAAAAGAAATTTAAGTGCAGGTGAGATAGTCGGACAAATTTTATGGATAAAGAAACAAAACAATATCCCTTATGAACGCCGTGTAAATATAGTATATATGGGTATGGGCGAGCCTTTGGATAATCTTAAAAATGTTTCTAAAGCGGTAAAAATTTTAGCGCAAAATGAGGGGCTTGCCATAAGTCCTCGCCGTCAAACCATCAGCACTAGCGGTTTAGCAAAACAAATCAAAGAATTAGGTCAAATGAATTTAGGTGTTTTACTTGCTATATCATTGCATGCGGTTAATGATGAGCTTCGAACTGAGCTTATGCCTATCAATAAAGCTTATAATATCGCTGCGATTATGGATGCGGTGCGTGAATTTCCTATAGATCAAAGAAAAAGGGTAATGTTTGAATATCTTTTAATTGATGGTATCAATGATAAGCTTGAACACGCTAAAGAATTAGTCAAGCTTTTAAACGGCATTAAAGCTAAAGTGAATTTAATACTCTTTAATCCACATGAAGGAAGTTTATATAAACGCCCTAGTTTAGAAAATGCGATTAAATTCCAAGATTTACTCAGTAATAAAGGTGTAACTTGCACTATAAGAGAAAGTAAAGGGCTTGACATTTCAGCTGCTTGTGGACAGCTTAAAGAAAGGGCAAAAGAACAATGACAATGTTAGATATTTTTGAAATCGTTTTTATAACAGCTGTTGTGATTATAGGTTTCGGTGGAATTGTTTTTGTAGTAACAAAAGAAAAAAAATAATTATTACATTTAATGGTGTCAAGGGGGAGACTTGAACTCCCGACCTCCGGCTTATGAGACCAGCGCTCTAACCAGCTGAGCTACCCTGACTAAAAATAAAAATATAATTATACTACTTTTTACTAAAAATTTTCTGATTTTTTAAAAAAATAATTTTATTTTCAATATTTAAAAAATTTCTTTATTTTTAAAGCTTTTATAGATATAATGAAAGCTTTATTTCATAGACAGGTGTCCGAGCGGTTGAAGGAGCACGCCTGGAACGCGTGTAAAGTGCAAGCTTTCGAGGGTTCGAATCCCTTCCTGTCTGCCATTCTTATTTTTAATATTTAAAAATTATTGTTTTGTCAAAAGTTATTTTATTGTTTACAAATTCTTAAATTTTTGATAAAATATTAAAAATTTTATTTATTAGGTTTTTTATAATGCTACAATCAAGACTTTTGATGAATTTAAAAGGAATGGGAATATCTTTTATACCAAGATATTTTTTTTCAAACAAATTTAGATAAAATTTTTAATGATATTTTAAAATACAATATTAAAGACTTAGAAGAAATACAAACTCGAGTTAAATATTATAATCAAATAAATGAATTTTTTACACCTACAGCAAAGGAAAAAATAGGAAAATTTCCTTTTAAAGACACCTCTTATGCTTTTGATGCTTATGAAATCAGTAAATACTTTAAAGATGAATTTTTATGGAATAAAGAATTTGGCGATGTAAGACATACTTTTAAAGAAGCAACTATTTGCAAATCAAGATCTTTGGAAAATAATATAAATAATATTTTATTAAAACTTGATAAAAATAGGCATTTTTGCTTTTTAAAAGATAACATAAACTATGAAAATAAAAAGGATATAGCAATATTTAGAGGAGCAGTATATCAAAAACATAGAAAAGAATTTTTTGATTCTTATTTTGGTAGAACTTTTTGCAATATAGGAGATACTTCAAAACAACCTAGCCAATGGAAAAAAACTTTTTAAACAAAAAAGAACAAATGAAATATAAATTTATAATTTCTTTAGAGTGTAACGATGTAGCAAGCAACTTAAAATGGGCTATGAATTCTAATTCTTTAGTTTTAGCTCCAAAAATAACTTGCGAAACTTAGTTTATGAAAGGAACTTTAAAACCAAATTATCACTTTGCTTTGATTGATAATGAGAATTTGTCAGCAGTAATTGAATATTTTAAAAGTCGCCCAAAAGATGCATTGGAAATTATTAATAATGCTCATCAATATATTAAGAAATTTTTAGATAAGAAAAAAGAATTCCATATAGGAATTTTGGTTTTGACCAAATATTTTTATTATTCTAGACAACTTGAACTTAACAAAAAAAGAGATATTTTAGAATTAATCAAATAATTTTTCATAAAAAATAAATCTTTTTATACATTTATCACAGCTTATCATTTTTGGCAAAAATATATGGGTATTGTTAAATTTGGGAAAAATGGTTTTGTGCTTACATCGAATATAGATGAAGATGCGGAACAAGGTGGAGAAATAACTTATTATGAAAAATATTATTATAATTTTGAAATCGTAGGCAATATCCATGAAAACAAGGAGTTATTAGAAGTTAAGGAGTGAAAATTTTATAATATAATACTATATAATATAATATTGATTATCTTTGGAATAAAAAGAGAAAAAATGAATAACAAAAGAAAAGTTAGGGAATTTCTGTCTTAATATGGAGAAATATCTGTTTTTTGTATTGGGATGGTTAAATTAATAGAAAAATTGATAAAATAAAAAAATATTCTATCATTATAAAAAATAGGAAAAGAAAATGAATTTAAAAGATGTTCTAAAGGAAATTGATATTCTAAAAGATTTTTTGAAAGAACACAAACTAGCTTTTGAAACTAAAAAATCACTAGAAGAAGATTTTAAATTAAGATATACAAATGATTCTAATGCAATCGAAGGAAATACACTTACCTTATTTGAAACAAAAGCAGTGCTTGAAGGTATGACTATTGCAGGAAAAAGTGTAAAAGAACACTTAGAAACCATAAACCATTCACATGCTATTGATTTTATGTTAGAACTTGCAAATGCTAATACAATTTTAAATGAATTTGATATTAAATCTTTACATCAAATTATTTTACAAACAATTGATATAAAGAATGCTGGAGTATATAGAAAGGCTAATGTAGTGATTAGCGGTGCAAAACATATTCCACCTGATTATTTGAGTATTGATTTTGAAATGAAAAACTTTTTAAATTGGTATGAGAATGAAGCACAAAATTTACACCCTATTATTAGAGCTTCAAGAATACATATTGACTTTGTTAGAATACACCCATTTATTGATGGTAATGGAAGAATGTCAAGGCTTTTAATGAATTATGAGCTTGTTAAAAATAATTATCCACCTATCAATATTAAGTATTCTTCAAAAGAAGAATACTTTCAAGCTTTGGAAGAAGCTTGTTATTATAAAAACTTTGAAAAATTTGACACAATAGTAATAAAAGAAGTTAAAAATGAACTAGAAAAAAGAAAACATTTCGCTCTAAAAAATGAAAAAAATGAATATCAAGAAAATTTAAAAGATAAAATAAGAAGGAACTAAAATGAAAAAAGAAAAAAGTTTGCATTTAATTATTTTTGGATTATCTTTAATTTTTATAGGTTGTGGAGAACCTAAACTTAAAGAATATACTTATAATTCAGAGCAAGGAAGTAAAGAAGGATATGAATTTGCACTTAAAAAAATTGATGAAGAGTATAAAACAAGTGGAAAGTATTCTTTAATTGATTTAAGCGAAATAAAAAATATTAAAACACTTAAAGAAAGAGATTATAATTTTCTTTTAAATTCACAAAAAGAATCTAAAAAAGAAATTGAAAATGGAAGATATGAATATGCTGATATAATGATTATAAATTATAATGATCATTATAGTATACTTAGCGTTGAGTGTAATTTGCGAAGGAAATTTTGTGATATTTCTGATAATTAAAATGTTTTTATGGGTTGAGTTGTGTTAATGCCTAACTCTTCAGCTTTTTTATCTAGTGTTTCTTTGAGTTTAGCATTTTTCGAAAAAACTTTTAATCACTTTCGATTAAAAGTTTCCATATCTTTCATAATAAGATGATAAATATATGTATTTAAAGGAAAACCTAAGCTGTCAGCTCTCTTGAAGGTATTCTTTCGTCTTATCGCTAATTCTTAATTGTATAAGATTGCTCCCCTTACTTTCTTTCTCTTCTACCATTTTCTTTTTATTCTTTTCTATATCTTTTTTTGTTGCGTTTGGATTTGTAATTTTAACATAGTTACTCTTTCCATATTTACAAATTCTTTTTTTTGTAAGTTCTAATTCTTTTAATTTTTTCTCAAATTTTATGTTTTCCATAAAAAATCAACTTTCTCATATTCTTTAAAATTTTCTTCAAAATATTTTTGTCCTTATTCTTTTGTTTCAAGGCTATATCCTGAAAAATCTATTTTTCTATCTTTGTCTTTTTCAAAGCTGATTATTGTGTAACATTGCTTGTTTTTTGTTACAAAGAAAAAATTATTATGAAGCACAAAAAAATCATATTTTCTTTTATTAAGATTGTATTTTTCTACCATTTCTTTTAAAAAATTTAAAAATACTTCTTCTGTAAGCTCCTTTTGTTCTTCTTTGTATTTTTTCATTAAGTAATCTGCTTCATCTAAAAAATTATAATAATCTATTTTTGTCATTTTCTTCTCCTTTGAAATTTATATTCTTTATTGGAATTTTCTTCTTTTATATTATTTTTGTTAAAATTAATAATGTGATTTACTACTTTTTCAATATCTTTTAAGCATAAATCTTCATCTAACTGAGTATTTATCCTACTTTTATTCCAAGAATGATTTTGATCAAAAAATATGATTTTAGTAATATTCTCGTCTTTTTCAAATAAATCAGTGTCAAATTTTTCTAAATAAATAGGGGCTATACAAACTTCATTTTTCAACTTATTAAAATCTAATTCTTGTTCGTGTTTTAAGCCAATATAGCCACAAAGCCATTGTCCTTTGTCATTTTGCATTAATAAATCCTTATCTTTTAATTCTTTTAGATTAGGATATTCAACTTTCAAAATAGTGTATGGAATGTCATTGATTTGTCCTTCTTTTCTTTCAAGTTCTATATATTTTTTTCATTTTATTTTCCATTTTATTCCTTTGTATATATTTGGTTTAGTTGAGATTTCTTTAAACAATATTTGCTCTCTTGTTTAAAGTGTTTTCCATACCTTGAGAAATCATTTCACTTTGTTTTCCATCAATACCTACTAATGATAAAGCCCATGAAGACCCTTTAATAATTAAATTCCACATAATTACCGCTGAAGCAATTTTTGCAAATATAGTTAATAAGCCTGTGATTGCACCTATAATAAAGTTAGTGTGAAAATTATATACGCTAGTTTTAATTCCTGTAAATTGTTCTACAGAAACAAATAAGAAAAATTCGTCTACTAAAACATTTATAAATAATGATAAATATATAAAGAGAATAATTAATACGGGTTTTAAAAATATAGCCATGCCATTAATTAAGAATTCAATAATTTTATCCATTCTTTTAGTTGCTAAGGAGAAAGCTACAACGAATGGTGAAATATAAAAATATTTTATCAAAGAAACTAAATAAGATACAAATATTATAATAGAAGCTGTAGTGCAAACCAATAATGGTATTTTTTGAAAGGTCCATTCTATTAACATTATAGCTATAGCATATCCTGTAATTGTTGAGACAACTGTTCCTGTTATGTATCCAACGATAGCTCCACCTACTGTTCCTATGATTGGCACAGTAGAAGCTGCTGCTGCTTGAATTACAGCCATGAATTTTCCAGTATTTTCCATTACAAAATCTTTTATAGTTGAAGCTCCTGGTAACATCATCCATACTAATTTACCTGCTATCCATCCTAAAGAGCTATCTGTAATATCATCTTTACTAATTTCAATATCTCCTTTATTTATATTTTCTTTAGTGTTTTGAATATTTTTTTTAGTTGCTTTAATCATCCTTTCTTTTTGTTCATCTTCATCACCTTGCTCTTCTTTAAACATAGTTACTTCTGCTAAAATTGCACTGCTTGGCGTAAATAAAGAATTTATCCATCCAAGTTGCATTTCTCTTACTGCAAAATAAGCATCAAGATTTTTCATTTCATTGATTTTTTGAGTGTTATCTCTTAATTTATCAATTTTTTCCATTTGAGAATTTATTTTAGTTATTTCATTTCTTGCTTTTAAAATATCAGCTTCTAAAGCTATACAAGCTTCCAAGGAAATATCGCCATTTTTTCCTGCCATATCATTACTATCTTCAGCTAAAAATCGTTTTATTTTTTCTTTATCTTCATCTGTTAAAGAAGTGATATAGCTTTCTCTAATGGCAGATAGTTGGTTTTTATATCTTAAAGAACAAGTTTTTTTATAAATTTCATCTCCTTGACTTATAAGAAACTCATTTTCTTTCTTTTTTTCTAATAAGGCTTTAATACCTTGAATATTTACTCCACCTATACTTTTATAAATTTATCCATATAGGTTTTTCCACCAATTGCACTAGCCATATCTGCAATATCTGTTGATTTTAATGCAAAATATCTAATGACGTTTTGCATAATTGTTGAGTGAGCTAAACCATTTCCTTCGGGTATAGGCATAAAAAATGTTCCTATCATAATCATTGGAATATAAAATTTATGTAAAAATTTTTGCTTTCCTTCATTTTCGCCCCTATTTTCTAAGTAAGCTTGAATTTTTTCTGCACTAATTGAAGTAAGAAAAAATCCACCAACTAAAACAAGAATTAGAATTTGTAAATGTTGATAAATTTTTTCATTGGCTAAAAATAGATTTGAAAAATACGCCATATTATTTTTATTAAAACCATCTACAGCTGAAGTTTCTTGCAAACTTATACTTGAAGTAGAAAATCCTTTATTTTGATTTAAAACAGAATTTGGAGCTATCAAAAAATCCATAAAACTTTGATTTTTTTGTATAGTTTTAATGCTAAAATTATCTATACCATCTTTTAAGGTTAATTCTCCTAAATTATAAGTTTTTTCTCTATCAATAATATTTGGATTTAAAGTTGCTAAAGCAACTAAATATTTTGCAAAATTAATTTTAGTATCGCTTGGCGTCCATTTAATTATACTTTCTAAATTAATTTTTCTATCTATATTTTCATAATTTTTTAATTCAGTATCAAGTCCTGTATACACTTGTTTAGCACAAGATAAATTAGTTTTTGAAGCATTAAATTTTAAATCTAAATCAAAATTTTCATTTTTATAAACTCTACAAAAAGTTGTCCCATTTTTAAAATCAAATCCTATGATTTGAGTTCCATATCCGCTATTAACCTTTCTACACTCCCAACTACATCCATCATTAGTTTCTATGTCATCATTTCTATTAGAAAATATTTTTTGCATTTCTTCTTTAGTAGTTTCAGAAACAACTCCTTGCCCATTATTTGTTCCTTCTGCGAATAAGAAATTAAACAGCAATAAAAATAAAATTATTTTTTTCATTTGTATTTAACCTTTTGCTTATAATTGTTTTGAAAATTATTTTTAGCATTTAAATTAGGTTCGCCATTTAATTCAGGACACATAAATTTACAACCATTTTTCCATTCAGAACAACCATACCAAAATTTGTTTTTTTCATTTTTACTTTCTCTTTTTATTAAGTTTCCTTGATTACATTGAGGACATTTAAAAGATGTATTTAAATTAGTGCTTTTATTTTCTAATTCAGGTTTTCCATTAACAGATTTTGCCTTAAAATCACAACCATTAGAATATTCAGAACAAGAAAAGAATTTTCCAAATTTTCCATTTATTTCTCTTAAAAAACCTTTTTGACATTTAGGACAAGTTATTTTTTCTTTTTCTTCATTAGAAGCAATTTTTTTGTTTAAACTCTTTTCATTATCAATTATTTTTAAAATAAAATCATTAATTGAATTTAAAAAATCGCTTCTTTTTAGTTTTCCTTCTTGTATTTCTTTTTGAGATTCAAACCATAAAGCTGTCATGTCTGGATTTGTCAATATAAGATCTAAATTTTGGATTAAATTAATTCCAAGTTCTGTAGCATTAACAACTTGCTTTTTATCCTTTGAAACTACAATATAGCCTCTGTTTATTAAAGTTTCTATGTGATTACTTCTTGTTGCTGGAGTTCCTATTCCGCCATTTTCGCCTTTTTTATCTTTATCTTTTTCTATTAAAAGTTTTTTAATTTTTTCATCTTTAACATATTTAGAAACTTGATTTAAATCTTTTAATAAAGTAGTATATTACATCATAAATTAAAAATTTGATTTTAGTTTTCAGCCAAAAACAAGTAATATTGCGATAAAATCTCAGACTTATAAAGGGGCATTAGCTCAGCTGGGAGAGCACAACGCTGGCAGCGTTGGGGTCAGCGGTTCGAACCCGCTATGCTCCACCATATGGTTCCGTAGCTCAGCTGGTAGAGCACTACCTTGACATGGTAGTGGCCGTTGGTTCAAGTCCAATCGGAGCCACCATCACCCTTCCTTATACAAAGGATTATCATGCAAAACACTATCATACAAAAAGCCATCCATAAAGATTTAAATTCTATACTTGAAATCACAAAAGATGCTTTAAATGCTATGAAAGCTATGAATTTTCACCAATGGGATGAGAATTATCCCAATGAAATAGTTTTTCAAGAAGATATACAAGCACAAGAACTTTATGTGTTTAAAGAAAATGATGAAATTTTAGGCTTTATCTGTATCAATGAAAAATTTGAACCTGAATTTTATAAACAAGTTATTTTTAACAAAAATTATGATGATAAAGCCTTTTATCTACACCGTTTAGCCGTCAAACAAAAGGCAAAGGGCAAAGGCGTAGCACAAAAACTTTTAAATTTTTGCGAAAATTTTGCCTTGGAAAATCACAAGGCAAGTTTAAGAGCAGATACTCATAGTAAAAATTTTCCTATGAATTCGCTTTTTAAAAAGCTCGATTTTAATTTTTGTGGAAATTTTAACATACCTAATTACCAAGATCCTTTTTTAGCTTATGAAAAAATTCTAAACCAAAAAGCTTTTTGAGTTTTTCTCATAGGCTTTGATTTGTGCTTCATGTTTTAAAGTCAAAGCTATATTATCAAGTCCTTCCAAAAGACAAATTCTGTGAAAATCATCTAAATCAAAAGAAAAAATCTTATCTTTAAAAAATACTCTTTTTTTCCAACAAAGAAATTTCTATATTTTATCTTGGGATTTTTTTAACTCATCAACTATTTCCAAAACCTCATCTTTAGTAAGTTCTATGGTAAGCAAACCATTTCCTAAGGCATTGTTTTTAAAAATATCTGCAAAAGAAGGTGCGATAATAACTCTAATACCATAATCAACCAAAGCCCAAGGCGCATGCTTTCTTGAAGAGCCGCTACAAAAATTTTCAAAACTCACCAAACATAAACATCATCTAAATTATAAATATTTTCATCGTAGTCTAAATTTTCAAGGCAAGTTTTTATCGCCATAACCACTTCTTCTAAATCGCATTTTCTACATCACGCAAAGTGGTATCAAAGATTATGATTTTATTATCTTTCATGATTTAATCCTTTAAAACCAAATAGACTAAATGAATAAAATTTCAAAAACTTAACAACAATGATAAAAAATTAAAAATGTAAAAAATGATTAAAAATAAAATTGAGTTTTAGAGTGAGAGTTGCAGTAGCAGATTAAAAGTATTGTCTTTACTTTTTTGTTGGACTGAATTTGAAATTTACAAATTTGCTTCATCTTTTCCTCCTTTGTTAAAACTAATCCTTGATGTATCATATTTTTAGTAAATGTATTTGTAAAATTCTTAAATTAAGAAAATTATTGATATAATTGTAATTTTAAGTAACAAAAAGGATGTTGATGTTAAAAGAACTCTTAGAGATTAAAAAAGAAATGGAACCTGTTATTCACGAAGCCAATGTAAAATTAAATATGCTAGCCCGTGAAGTCATAGTCCGAAAAAAAGAATACGAAATTTATGGCCCTATGGTAGATCGTGTTTATCTTGATAATGCCATTTATGTTAAAGTTATGTCAAGTGGACGCGATGTAAAAACAGACAATGTAGCTATAAAAAACGGTTTTTACATGGTTTTTGTCGCCCCTGAAAAGGAAAGTACAAAAGATATCAAAAACAAACTCAAAGTAGCTTATGAGGGACTTGATAACAAATTTATCGCTACACTCATACGATCTTGCCAACGCTTTAAAGAAATCATAAATAAAACCCAAGCCACACTCGCTAAAGCTTCTAAAATGAATGTAGTAGTAAAAACAAATTTAGGAGAAGCAAGCGCTGCGCTAAAATTTAACATCAATATAGAATACACTAGAGACACTCAAAAACTCACTCGCGAAAATTCAAAATCAGCAGGAAGCTTTAGAGATACTAAAACTTATATAAATCTTATAGTAGAAAAAAATACAGATTCTCAAATTTGTGAAAAATTACTTGATGATGTTGAAAAATACTTTATTGGTGGAGGTTGATTTCATTAATGCAAGTTATAAAAACTTGCATTAGATTAAAATTTATAATTATATCCTAAATATACACCATAATTTGTTTGTTTAGGATCGTAAAAGTTTGAACCCACTTGATTTTGATAAAAATTTCTAGAATTATAATGAATTTGCTCTGCTTTAAAGCCTAATTCTATTTCATTATGTGGTGTCAAATCATATAAAGCACCTATTTTCGCTCCATAAAAATAACCGTCAAAATTTTGCGACAAAGATAAAAAGCTTGTTTTTAAGGTAAGATCTGTTCTTGCATATCCTCCATACACACCTAAAACAGCTCTGGTTTTTTCAAAAAGCTTAGGAGTAAAATCATAACCTGTTAAAAATTTATGTGTAGTAAAATCACCTTCGATTTGAATTCTAGGAGTTTTGATAAAATCACTAAATTCATCAGAATAATTATAACCAGCATAAATTCTATGATTTTCATTTAAACGATATCCAAGTTTTAGACCAAACGATGGTATATTACCTGAAATATCTCCATTAAAATTTTGCTTTGTATTCTTATGTTTTAACTCACTTTTTACTTGAGCATGTATCCAAGCTGCATCAGCACCTATAAAAAAACCGGAATTCTCATCTGCTAAAGCCAAATTTGAAAACAAAGTAGCACTTGCGACAATGCTTAATAATTTTTTATTCATAACCTAACTCCTTATAATAAAATTCGATCTAAAAATTTTAGATCTTTTTATATTATATATTCTTCAAAGATTAAATAAGAATTTTTTATAAAATATTTAATCTTTACATAAAAATATGTGAATATTTTACTCAAATATTATTTTGGAACAACTATATCACTACGACATTCTATCACCGTATGCACATTTCCACGCGGGTTAAAATCCCCCACAACTTTAATCCATTTTGGTTTTAATTTATCTTTTAAAGTATTGTAAATTTCATTGATACTTGCTTCATGTGAAACATTTCTATACATAAAAGTATTGATATAAAGCTTTATCGCCTTAAGCTCAACCACAAATTTATCAGGCATATATTCAAGATAAATCGTCGCAAAGTCAGGATAACCCGAACGCGGACAACAACACATAAATTCAGGCAAAGTGATTTTAATGATATAGTCATTTTTCGCATCATTTGGCCAAATTTCCATATTTTCTACATCAAATTCTTTGATTTCTTTTTCACCATAACGCATAGATTTTCCTTAAAAATTTAAATTTCGAGCAAAAATTATAACAAAATAAGTTTTTAAAACGATTATGATACAGATAAGAAAATGCAATTTTATTGCAACTCACCCCTAGCAAGAGTGAGTTAGCAATAAATTGAAGGCAGTTCAAGCCTAAGCCTAGTATTACAAGACTACCAAGATAGGCTTGTAAAGCAAGGCTTGCTCCCTTTAAGGGAGCAAAAAACAATATTTTATAGAATACTAAGCTTAAACTATTGTTTAAGCTGGATCAAGGTTTGAAGCATTTGATCACTGGTTGAAATGGTTTTTGAGTTTGCTTGATAACCCCTTTGGATAATGATAAGTTCTGTTAAAGAACGGCTCAAATCCACATTTGACATTTCAAGAGCTGAGGTTTTCATCTCACCACGACCCCCTGTTCCTGCTTCACCTACTACGATATTACCACTATTTGCAGTAACTTTGAAAAGGTTTCCGCCGATTTCCTCAAGACCTGAGTTATTAGCCACTGAAGCCATAGCGATTTTTGCCACTGCAAAAGTTTTACCATTGGTAAATTCGCCTAAGATATTTCCTTTATCATCAACGCGGATAGCATCAGGTTTTAAGTTACCCGAAGTATAACCATCGGTTGCTTGTCCTGTTAGAGTTGAAGCAGAGTTTGAGCTTACAAGGCCGTCATTGCTTCCGCTTGTTCCAAAGGAAAGTTTGATTTGTTGATTTGGCGCAGCACCATTATTTGGTGAGAAATTGATCGTTTTTGGTGTATAGTTTGCCAAAGATCCATCATTATTAAATCTTGCTGTTCCTACGATGATATTGTTTGGACCTTCTCCTGTGGTATTGATTTCCGCAGGTTCTGGCACACGGATGATCATTTGCCATTCATTACCCCCATCTTGAGTGGTGCTTTGTTTTACAAATTGCACTTCTAAAGTGTGTTTTGAACCTAAAGAATCATAAATTTCAAGCCCTGCTGAAAAAGCTGAAAGTTTAAATTGCTCACTTTCTTTGATCGATCCACCTACAACTAAAGGACCATCAAAAGCTTTAAACATAGCTGTAAAAGCATCATTGGTGCTAACTGTGCCTTCTTTGTTAGTATAAGCTGTGATATTAAAGCTCATATTTTTTGGATTAGTCGTTTGTGTTGTTCCCGCTATAGCATTTGGAGGAATAGTAGAATCTTCTTTTGCATTAGATATAGCAAAATTTCCGTTTTCTGTTACCACTACTTTTACAGCTTGATTGATATCTGCTGCTGCAAAAGTTCCACTTCCATCATAATCCACCCCATATCTGGCGTCTCTTTGTAAAAGTTCTCTTAAATCTTCAGTCGTTCTAAAAGTTCTTGCATCTGTATTTAAAAGCTTGCCATGAACTGCATCATAATAGGCTGCTGAAGCAGGATCTGTTGGTCGTGTATCTTGATTAGCTCCACCTTGAAATCCAGGACCACCATCAGGATTATACATAGGACCTATATCCACAGGATTTGAACTATAAATATATTTATGAGCTGTAATAACTTGCACATCTCTAGAGCCAGTTAAACTATTTTCTGTTCCTGCTGTTCCTGCTGTTGCTGTCCATAAAGAACCATTATTTTGTTGAACCTGTTTAAAAGTATGTTTTTGTGTCTTATCATCCCAAGTTGCTGTCCAAGCCTCGCCTGCTGTATTCGTAGATAAAACACTAAGATTAATATTTTTCATATTATCTGTAGTGCCATCAGAATTTGTATTGATAAAATCAATTCCACTGCCATCTTTATTTTTAACCGCTTTTACTCCTGTTCCGTCTCTTGTATCTGTTGGAGCAGTGAAAGTATTAATATAAGCTATAGCATCATCTATGCTTTGAATATCACTATTTGTAATTCTTACACCATTTAAAGTTATATCTAAAGTTACTTTTTGATCTGCTGTTCCCCAAAAAGCTGCAGTTTGATTGCTTTGTAAATTTGGATCAAAAGCGCTTACACCTAATTTATTTGTAGAGTATTTTGCATCCGCATAAGATACCCAAATTCCTTGTCCATCTCTTAAATTTAAGCCTTGCCCTTTTGCATTAAATAACGATCCTGCATCCACGCCTTTTTCTGTTACTTCTATAGCATTTTTAGAAGTAGTATAAAACTGAGTGGTTCCTGTATCATTTTCATCTTCTGCTCTGTTGGTTTTATTATTATAACCATGAACAGAATCAAGTGCATAAAGATTTCTACTTGAAGTTCCTATACTTAAACCACTATTTAAATTTGCTTTGATAGCTACTTCGGTTGATTTTGCTGCAGGGATATGCATACCAGGATCGATGAAAATGTTTTGTGGAGTTCTTGAGCTATCTATGGTTTGATCGTCCCAATTGATATTCCATCCTTGCACAACAAAACCGGCATTATTTACGAAATTCCCATAAGCATCAAGTTTAAAATCCCCGCTTCTTGTAAGATAGTTTGTAAGACCACCATCATCACTCACCATGAAAAAACCATCACCATTGATAGCAACGTCAGTGTTTTTATCTGTAGTTTGAACTGAACCTTGAGAGTGAATTCTTGTAGTAGAACTTACTGAAACGCCAAGACCGATTTGAAGTGGATTTTGTCCACCTCTTCCATCAGTTGGAGCAGTAGCGATTTTTACTGTTTGGCTAAACATAGTTCCAAAATCTGCACGAGAGTATTTAAAACCAGTGGTATTAACATTTGAAATGTTATTACCTTCAACATCCATCGCAACTTGATGTGCTTGTAGTCCGCTTACGCCAGACCAAAGTGATCTCATCATCTTAAATCCTTTATAAAATATTGCTTTAAAAATTTAACGCTTTGGCTTTAAAAAACTTTTGCGTTTATGTGAAGTTTTACAAGCAAGTTCTGTTCCAACTTTTGAAATTTTTTATGAATTTTTTAAAAATTTATAGAAAAAATTTAAAGGTATTTTAGGAGTTTATGGAGCTTTGGGCTTTTATGTAATGAAAATTACTAAATCACACCCTAACTCTTAAATTTGCCGCATGGGTTAAAGCCACTGCTATAGCATCTGTGATATCTAAAGGCTTGATATCTTTGCTAAGTCCTAAAAGTCTTTTTACCATAAAAGCAACTTGTTCTTTGGTTGCTTTGGCTTTTCCTGTGACGGCTTTTTTCACTTGTAAGGGAGTGTATTCTGCAAAGTCTCCATGAATTTGAAGAATTTTTAAAGATAGAGCTCCGCGAAATTGTGCGAGTTTTAAAACGGTTTTTGGATTGTAAGCAAAAAAGATATCTTCTATAGCCACCTCATCAAAAGAATGATTTTTAAAAATCAAATCCAAACCCTCGCAAAGCTCTGTGATTTGATACTGTAAAGCACTTGGCTTTATCTTTATAAGCCCTGCTTCTATGAGAATGTTTTTTCCTTTGCTGGCTTCTATGATAGCATAACCACAATTTCTCGAACCTGGATCTATACCTAAAATTTTCAAATTCATACCTTTTGAAAATAAAATACAAAAGCGGATTTTAACCTTTTTTTATGAAATTTAAGATAAAATTTATACATTATGCAAAATTTAAAGAGAGATTATGAATCCAAGCCAAATACTTGAAAATTTAAAAAAAGAATTAAGCGAAAACGAATACGAAAATTATCTATCAAATTTAAAATTCAACGAAAAGCAAAGCAAAGCAGATCTTTTGGTTTTTAATGCTCCAAATGAACTCATGGCTAAATTCATACAAACAAAATACGGCAAAAAAATCGCACATTTTTATGAAGTGCAAAGCGGAAATAAAGCCATCATAAATATACAAGCACAAAGTGCTAAACAAAGCAACAAAAGCACAAAAATCGACATAGCTCATATAAAGGCACAAAGCACGATTTTAAATCCTTCTTTTACTTTTGAAAGTTTTGTTGTGGGGGATTCTAACAAATACGCTTATGGAGCATGTAAAGCCGTAGCGCATAAAGACAAACTTGGAAAACTTTATAATCCAATCTTTGTTTATGGACCTACAGGACTTGGAAAAACACATTTACTTCAAGCAGTTGGAAATGCAAGCTTAGAAATGGGAAAAAAAGTCATTTACGCTACAAGTGAAAATTTTATAAATGATTTTACTTCAAATTTAAAAAATGGCTCTTTAGATAAATTTCATGAAAAGTATAGAAACTGCGATGTTTTGCTTATAGATGATGTGCAGTTTTTAGGAAAAACCGATAAAATTCAAGAAGAATTTTTCTTTATATTTAATGAAATCAAAAATAACGATGGACAAATCATCATGACTTCAGACAATCCACCCAACATGCTAAAAGGTATAACCGAACGCTTAAAAAGTCGTTTTGCACATGGGATCATAGCTGATATAACTCCACCTCAACTAGATACAAAAATAGCCATCATAAGAAAAAAATGTGAATTTAACGATATCAATCTTTCTAATGATATCATAAACTATATCGCTACTTCTTTAGGGGATAATATAAGAGAAATCGAAGGTATCATCATAAGTTTAAATGCTTATGCAACCATACTAGGACAAGAAATCACACTCGAACTTGCCAAAAGTGTGATGAAAGATCATATCAAAGAAAAGAAAGAAAATATCACCATAGATGATATTTTATCTTTAGTATGTAAAGAATTTAACATCAAACCAAGCGATGTGAAATCCAATAAAAAAACTCAAAATATAGTCACAGCAAGACGCATTGTGATTTACCTAGCTAGGACACTTACAGCTTTGACTATGCCACAACTTGCGAATTATTTTGAAATGAAAGATCATACAGCTATTTCACATAATGTTAAAAAAATCACAGAAATGATAGAAAATGATACTTCTTTAAAAGCAAAAATCGAAGAACTTAAAAACAAAATTCTTGTTAAAAGTCAAAGTTAAGTGAAAGGATGTGAAAAATAAATTCTAGAGTGTGAAAAAAAGAAATTAAGCAAAGTATGATAAAATACAAATTTGATTATTTTGCTTTGAAGAATTTCACAATTTCAACAAGCTTATTATTACAACGAATTTAAATTAAAATAAACCAAGGAGAAAAAATGAAGTTAAGTATCAATAAAAATACTTTAGAATCTGCAGTGATTTTATGTAATGCTTATGTAGAAAAAAAAGATTCAAGCACCATTACTTCTCATCTTTTTTTTCATGCTGATGAAGATAAACTTCTTATTAGAGCTAGTGATTATGAAATAGGTATCAACTATAAGATAAAAAAAATCCGCGTAGAATCAAGTGGTTTTGCTACTGCAAATGCAAAAAGTATTGCAGATGTTATTAAAAGCTTAAATAATGAAGAAGTTGTTTTAGAAACTATTGATAATTTCTTATTTATAAGACAAAAAAGTACAAAATACAAACTTCCTATGTTTAATCACGAAGATTTTCCAAATTTTCCAAATACAGAAGGAAAAAACCAATTTGACATTGATTCAAGTGATTTAAGCCGTTCTCTTAAAAAGATATTACCAAGTATTGATACAAACAACCCAAAATACTCCTTAAATGGTGCATTTTTAGATATAAAAACAGATAAAATTAACTTCGTAGGAACTGATACAAAACGCCTTGCAATCTATACTTTAGAAAAAGCAAATAATCAAGAATTCAGTTTTAGTATCCCTAAAAAAGCTATCATGGAAATGCAAAAACTTTTCTATGAAAAAATAGAAATTTTTTATGATCAAAATATGCTTATCGCTAAAAATGAAAACTTTGAATTCTTTACAAAACTTATTAACGATAAATTTCCAGATTATGAAAAAGTTATACCAAAAACTTTCAAACAAGAACTTAGCTTTTCAACTGAAGATTTTATAGATAGTCTTAAAAAAATCAGCGTTGTAACTGAAAAAATGAAACTTCATTTTAACAAAGATAAAATCATCTTTGAAGGTATAAGTTTAGACAATATGGAAGCAAAAACAGAACTTGAAATTCAAACAGGAGTAAGTGAAGAATTTAATCTTACTATAAAAATCAAATATTTACTTGATTTCTTAACTTCTATAGAAGAAGAAAAATTCACTTTAAGTGTAAATGAACCTAATTCAGCATTTATAGTCAAATCCCAAGGACTATCAATGATTATCATGCCTATGGTTTTATAATAAGAACAAGTAAAAGATAAAGGAAAAATATGCAAGAAAATTACGGTGCGAGTAATATTAAAGTCCTAAAAGGCCTAGAAGCTGTTAGAAAACGCCCAGGTATGTATATAGGAGATACAAACATAGGCGGACTTCATCATATGATTTATGAAGTTGTGGATAATTCTATCGATGAAGCTATGGCAGGACATTGTAATACTATAGATGTAGAAATCACTACTGAAGGAAGCTGTATAGTTAGTGATAATGGTCGTGGTATTCCTGTTGATATGCACCCAACTGAAAATATGCCAACTTTAACTGTTGTTTTAACTGTCCTTCATGCAGGGGGAAAATTTGATAAAGATACTTATAAAGTTTCAGGCGGTTTGCACGGTGTTGGGGTTTCAGTTGTAAATGCACTTTCTAAAAAACTTGTAGCTACAGTTGAAAGAAATGGAGAAATTTATCGTCAAGAATTTTCAGAAGGTAAAGTTATCAGTGAATTTGGTGTGATAGGAAAAAGTAAAAAGACAGGAACAACTATAGAATTTTGGCCTGATGATCAAATTTTTGAAGTGACTGAATTTGATTATGAAATTTTGGCTAAAAGATTTCGAGAACTTGCATACTTAAATCCAAAAATCACTATAAATTTCAAAGATAACCGCGTAGGCAAACATGAAAGTTTTCACTTTGAAGGTGGAATTTCTCAGTTTGTTACAGACTTAAATAAAAAAGAAGCTTTAACTAAAGCAATTTTCTTTAGCGTAGATGAAGAAGATGTGAATGTTGAAGTAGCTTTACTTTACAATGATACTTATAGCGAAAATTTACTCTCTTTTGTAAATAATATCAAAACCCCAGATGGTGGAACACATGAAGCTGGTTTTAGAATGGGCTTAACTCGTGTGATAAGTAACTATATAGAAGCAAATGCAAGTGCTAGAGAAAAGGATAATAAAATCACGGGCGAAGATGTGCGTGAAGGTTTGATCGCTGTTGTGAGTGTAAAGGTGCCTGAACCACAATTTGAAGGACAAACCAAAGGAAAACTTGGTTCAACTTATGTGCGTCCTATAGTTTCAAAAGCAAGTTTTGAGTATTTGACTAAATATTTTGAAGAAAATCCTATCGAAGCTAAAGCTATAATGAACAAAGCCTTAATGGCAGCTAGAGGAAGAGAAGCAGCGAAAAAAGCCAGAGAATTAACGCGTAAAAAAGAAAGTTTAAGCGTAGGAACTTTACCAGGGAAATTAGCTGATTGTCAAAGTAAAGATCCAAGTGAAAGTGAAATTTATCTTGTGGAAGGGGATTCTGCAGGAGGTTCTGCAAAACAAGGTAGAGAAAGATCTTTTCAAGCTATATTGCCTTTGCGTGGTAAAATTTTAAATGTTGAAAAAGCAAGACTGGATAAAATTTTAAAATCTGAGCAAATTCAAAATATGATTACCGCTTTTGGCTGTGGTATAGGTGAAGATTTTGATCTTTCAAAACTAAGATATCATAAAATCATCATCATGACAGATGCGGATGTTGATGGATCACATATACAAACCTTGCTTTTAACTTTCTTCTTCCGTTTTATGAATGAACTTGTGACAAATGGACATATTTATTTAGCACAACCGCCTTTATATCTTTATAAAAAAGCTAAAAAGCAAATTTATTTAAAAGATGAAAAAGCTTTGAGTGAATACTTGATAGAAACGGGAATAGAAGGTTTAAATTATGAAGGTATAGGAATGAATGATTTAAAAGATTATTTGAAAATCGTTGCAGCTTATCGTGCGATTTTAAAAGATCTTGAAAAGCGTTTTAATGTGATTTCCGTGATACGCTATATGATAGAAAAATCAAATTTAGTTAAAGCAAATAATGAAGAATTATTTAGTGTAATCAAACAATTTTTAGAAACACAAGGACACAATATCTTAAATCATTATATCAACGAAAATGAAATTCGAGCTTTTGTTCAAACTCAAAATGGCCTAGAAGAACTTGTGATCAATGAAGAACTTTTCACTCATCCACTATATGAAGAAGCAAGTTATATTTTTGATAAGATTAAAGATAGAGGCTTGGAATTTGATAAAGATATTTTAGAAGTTCTTGAAGATGTTGAAACCAATGCTAAAAAAGGTGCTACTATACAACGCTATAAAGGTTTAGGAGAAATGAATCCTGAGCAACTTTGGGAAACCACAATGGATCCAAGTGTAAGAAGACTTTTAAAAATTACTATTGAAGATGCACAAAGTGCAAACGATACCTTTAATCTCTTTATGGGTGATGAAGTTGAACCAAGACGCGATTATATTCAAGCACACGCTAAAGATGTAAAACATTTGGATGTGTAAATTTATCATTGAAGAAATCATTTCTTCAATGAGTTTTGTTTTGTAAGAATATAGCTAGAGGAATTCTTCTTCTTGTATCGTATTTTTCTCCGTAATATTTTTCAAGATAATTTAAAATTTTTTCTTCATCTTCAGGTTCTATTTCCCAAAGTCCTTCACTATCTTGCATCCATCTTATAGCTGCTAACCAAGCTTTTCTACTTGCGTGCATATTGGTAATGAGATTGGATCCATGACAAGCTAAACAATTTGCTTCCACTAAAGGTGAATCAGGATCGATAATCAATCCTGTATCAGGATTAATTTCAAGATTTTGTGCCCAGCTTGCACTTAAAAACAATGCTAAGATCAATATAATTTTTTTCATACTTAAACTCCATAAACATTAACTCTATGGCATGCATTATTGATATATCCTCCTGGATTCCACTGTGCTAAAACCATAGGTTGACTGTTACCTTGACTATCGATAGCCCTTGCCCAAATTTCATAATATCCTTTTGTCGGTATTGATATTTGAGCACTCCATTTTTGCCATGCTAATCTATTTAATGGTTTTTCTACCTTTGCTTTAGTCCATGTTACACCATAATCATTGCTTATATAAACTTCACTAACTTCAAGTTCGCCAGCCCAAGCTTTACCTCTAACTTCAAATTTTTTACTCGCTTTTATTTCAGAACCATTTTTGATATTAGTAATTACAGATCTTACAGGCATTGATTCTATGATTTTCATCTCGCCTTTATAGTTAAAATCTCCTGGTTTTACTGGATTTACAGGAACTTTATAGGAACCTTCCATTTTTTCACCATCATGAATTTTATTTCTTACTGAAATTTTATAAAGCCATTTGCCACTTGTACTTGCAGGATAACCACCGCAAACAAGTCTAAGCGGATAGCCATTGATTAAAGGAATATCTTTACCTTCATAAGCCCAAGCAATTAAAGTTTCATCTTGTAAAGCTTTAGAAATAGGAACCCCTCTACTAATAGGTGAAGTTTCTTCACCGTTTAATTTTGTATCTATGCCATAATATCCGATATAAACCGCATCATTTTTGATGCCACAATCTTTTAAAATATCTTTTAAACGCACTCCTGTCCATCTACCGCAAGCTACTGCACCATAACCCCATTGAGTTCCTTTTGTGCTAGGTATAACTTCGGATCTACCATTTCCACCGCATTCAACTGTTAAGGCATAAGTATAGGTTTTAAATTTCTTTTTTAAATCTTCTATGGTGTAAGATTTTTTATTGATAATGCTTTCTCCATCGATTTCTAAAGTCCAACCTTTATGAAGTCTTTCTTTTATCGTTTCTAGGCTTGGTGGTAAGCCATTATTTCTAACAAAGAAATTTTCAGGTTTGGTAAAATCAGAATCAAGAGCATAAATTTCAGTTTCTGCTGTTAATGGTTTTTCACCATGATAGATAAGATCTTTTTTACCTTCTATTTTAAAATCAGGCAATTCTTTTGCCAAAGCCTTACTTCCTAAAAAATTTTCAAAAGAAAAATTTGACAATACACTAATGCCAAATAAGCCAAGTCCTATATTTTTTAGAAAGTCTCTACGATTTTCTTTTTGATCGTTCTGTTTCATTGAAATATCCTTTAAATATTTATATAATCTTTTATTTTATTATAAATTTTAAAAATTTAAATAATTAATATAATTAATTATTTAAATTAAAAAAATTAATTATTTTTTTAATTTTGCATATTAAAATAAAATCATCATATGTTCGAGTTTTATTACATTTTAACTAAGTTTTTTCTACAATTGAATTTTTAAAATTATTTAAGGAATGATTTTGACTTTACTTACTAATCCTATTATTATCAGTGTTGTTTTGATGACTTTACTTTGTTTGTTTCGTTTTAATGTGCTTTTGAGTCTTTTGATTTCAGCTCTTGTTGCAGGTGTATTTTCTCATCTTGAACTCGTAGATACTATGAATATACTTATAAGCGGAATGAAAGAAAATTTAAAAACGGCTCTTAGCTATATACTCTTAGGGGCTATTGCCGCAGCGATTTCAAAGACAAATTTAACTGCATATTTGATTAAGATAGTAAGTCATTTTATATCTCATAAAAAATATTTATTGCTTTTGTCTATAGCTTTGATTTCTTGTTTTTCTCAAAATTTAATTCCTATTCATGTGGCTTTTATACCTTTGTTGATTCCACCTCTTTTAAGTCTTTTTAATAAACTTAAAATCGATCGTAGAGCGGTTGCTTGTGCTTTAACTTTTGGACTTACTACGCCTTATATGGTTTTGCCAGTAGGCTTTGGACTTACTTTTCAAGATCTTTTAAAAGATAATTTAAATGCAAATAATGTAAGTGTATCTTTAAATGATGTTACAAATACTATGTATTTTGCTGCTATTTGTATGATAACAGGACTTTTTTTAGCGCTTTTTGTGTTTTATCGTAAGCCAAGAGAGTATCAAGAATTAGAAATTGCTAAAGTGGATTTAGAAAATCTTGAAATGACGCGTAAGGAATGGGGCGTTTTAGCTGGGCTTGTTCTAACTTTAATTTTACAAATTTTGACTATGAATTTACCTTTATCAGGACTTTTGGGTTTTGTTTTAATGGTTATTTTGGGTGGAGTTGAATTTTCAAAAGTCAATGAAGTTTTTGATGATGGGCTTAAAATGATGGGTTTTATAGCTTTTGTTATCCTTGTTGCTGCAGGATATGGAGAAGTTTTAAAAGAAAGTGGATCAGTAGTAGAGCTTGTAAATTCAGTCGTTCCTTGGATGGAACAAAGTAAATTTTTAGCAGTATTTTTCATGCTTTTAATAGGACTTATCATCACTATGGGTATAGGTACTTCTTTTGGAACTATACCTATCATAGCTACGCTTTTTTGTCCTATTTGTTTGGAACTTGGTTTTAGCATAGCACTTATTATATTTATCTTAGGAGTAGCAGGAGCTTTAGGAGATGCAGGAAGTCCAGCCAGTGAAACAACCATGGGAACTACTGTAGGATTAAATGCTGATAAACAACACGATCACATTAAAGATACTTGCATACCAACTTTTATTTTCTATAATGGTCCATTATTGATTTTAGGTAGTATTATCGCCATGTTTTTATAATTTTTGCAAATCTATTAAAATATTTTTTAATTTATTTATTTTTAAGATAAAAATTATATCGATTTTAAAAAAATGTATGCTATAATCCTTATAAAGCTAACAAAATTTAAATCAGCCTTATAAGGAGAGCAAAATGGATTTAGAAAATATCCTAGAAAATAATCAAAGCATAGGTTTATATCATCCAAAGAACGAACACGATGCCTGTGGCATCGCTGCAGTTGCTAATATACGCGGTATTGCCTCTTATAAGGTTATTTGTGATGCTTTAGAAATTTTGATGAATCTTGAGCACCGAGGTGGTGTAGGAGCTGAAGAAAATTCAGGTGATGGAGCGGGGATTTTGATCCAAATTCCACATGATTTTTTTAAAACTCAAGAATTGGGTTTTGAACTCCCTAAAAAGGGTGATTATGCCGTAGCACAGATGTTTTTATCACCCAATACTGATGCAAAAGAAGAAGCAAAAGAGATATTTTTACAAGGTTTAAAGGATAAAAAACTTGAATTTTTAGGTTTTAGAGAAGTGCCTTTTAATCCTAGCGATATAGGTGCAAGTGCTTTAAAAGCTATGCCTTATTTTTTACAAGCCTTTGTGAAAAAACCAAGTAAAATAAGTGCAGGACTTGAGTTTGAAAGAGTGCTTTATAGTACGCGTCGCCTTATAGAAAAAAGAGCTATTAATGTGCCAAAATTTTATTTTTCAAGTTTTTCTTCACGCACTATAGTTTATAAAGGAATGCTTCTTTCAACTCAATTGAGCGATTTTTATCTTGATTTTAAAGATGTCAATATGAAATCAGCCATCGCTTTGGTGCATTCTCGCTTTTCGACTAATACCTTCCCAAGTTGGGAAAGAGCCCATCCAAACCGTTATATGGTGCATAATGGAGAGATTAATACCATACGCGGAAATGTTGATAGCATAAGAGCTAGAGAAGGTTTGATGCAAAGTGAGTATTTTGAAAATTTAGATGAAATTTTTCCCATCATAGCTAAGCCTAGCAGTGATTCTGCAATGTTTGATAATACTTTAGAATTTTTAGCTCTAAATGGTCGCACTTTAGAAGAAGCTTTTATGATGATGGTGCCAGAACCTTGGCATAAAAATGAAAATATGGAAAGCAAAAAGCGTGCTTTTTATGAGTATCATTCTTTATTGATGGAGCCTTGGGATGGGCCTGCTGCTATAGTTTTTACTGATGGAGTGATTATGGGGGCGAGTTTGGATAGAAATGGCTTTCGTCCTTCAAGGTATTATCTTACAAAAGATGATATGCTCATACTTTCAAGTGAAACAGGGGCTTTAAAACTTGATGAAAAAAATATCAAAGCCAAAAAACGCTTAGAACCTGGAAAACTTTTGCTCGTTGATACAGCAAGAGGTAGAGTTATAGCTGATAATGAAATCAAAGAGCATTATGCTAATGCTAAGCCTTATAAAAAATGGCTTAAAAATTTAGTTGAACTTGAAAAACAAAAAAGTGGAGTTTATAAACATCAGTTTTTAAAAGAAGATGAGGTTTTAAAACTCCAAAAAGCTTTTGGTTGGAGTTATGATGAGCTTAAAATGAGTGTGGCTGCTATGGCTCAAAATGGTAAAGAAGCTATAGCAGCTATGGGTGTAGATACTCCTTTGGCTATACTTTCTAAAACTTATCAACCTTTGTATAATTATTTTAAACAACTTTTTGCACAAGTAACTAATCCTCCCCTTGATGCTATAAGAGAAGAGATTGTTACTTCTACAAGGATTTATCTAGGAAGCGAAGGCAATTTGTTAAAACCCGATGAAAACAATGCAAAACGCGTAAAAATAGCCCTGCCTGTGATAAGCAATGAAGAACTTTTTGAAGTTAAGGCTTTAAATAAATTTCAAGTTAAAGAATTTTCTATACTTTATGATTATTCTAAAAAAACTTTAGAAAAGGCTTTAGATGAACTTTGTGTTAAGATAGAAGATGAGGTTAAAAAAGGTGTTTCTATTATCATTTTAAGCGATAAAGGAGTCGATGAAAAAAACGCTTATATCCCTGCTTTGCTTGCTGTTTCTGGAGTGCATAATCATCTAGTAAGAAAAAATTTAAGAACACACACAAGTCTTATCATCGAAAGTGGTGAACCTAGAGAAATTCATCATTTTGCATGTCTTTTAGGTTATGGTGCGACTGTTATTAATCCTTATTTGGTTTATGAGAGCATACAAAAACTCATTGCCAATAAAGATTTAAATTTAAGTTATGAAAAGGCGGTAGAAAATTTCATCAAGGCAAGTTCAAGTGGCATAGTCAAAATTGCTTCTAAAATGGGAGTTTCTACCTTGCAAAGTTATAATGGCTCTGCACTTTTTGAATGTTTGGGCTTAAGCTCTAAGGTGATTGATAAATACTTCACTTCTACAACTTCACGCATTGAAGGTATGGATTTAGAAGATTTTGAAAAAGAGCTCATTGCTTTACACAAACATGCTTTTAACGATACACATAAGGCTTTAGATTCTAAAGGAATTCATGGTTTTAGAAGTGCTAAAGAAGAACATTTAATCGATCCGCTTGTGATTTTTAATCTTCAGCAAGCCTGTCGCAACAAAGACTATAAAAGCTTTAAAAAATACTCGGCTTTAGTAGATGAAAAACAAGTTAATTTGCGTTCTTTGATGGAATTTGATTTTAGTGAAGCTATCAGTATAGATAAGGTTGAAAGTGTAGAAAGTATAGTTAAACGCTTTAGAACAGGAGCGATGAGTTATGGTTCTATTTCTAAAGAAGCGCACGAGTGTTTAGCACAGGCTATGAATAAAATAGGTGCTAAATCAAATTCAGGCGAAGGTGGCGAGGATGAAGAACGCTATGAAATCAAAGAGGGTGTGGATAAAAACTCAGCCATTAAGCAAGTAGCAAGTGGGCGTTTTGGCGTGGATTTAAACTACTTAAGTCATGCAAAAGAAATTCAAATCAAAGTCGCTCAAGGCGCAAAACCAGGTGAAGGCGGACAATTAATGGGCTTTAAAGTCTATCCTTGGATAGCCAAGGCTAGGCATTCTACTGCAGGTGTGACGCTTATTTCCCCACCTCCTCATCATGATATTTATTCTATAGAAGATTTGGCTCAACTTATTTATGACCTAAAAAATGCTAACAAAGACGCTAAAATTTCAGTAAAACTTGTAAGCGAAAATGGCATAGGAACGGTTGCTGCAGGTGTGGCTAAGGCAGGAGCGAATTTAATCCTTGTTTCAGGTTATGATGGAGGTACGGGTGCAAGCCCTAGAACTTCTATACCGCATGCAGGAATTCCTTGGGAGTTAGGTTTGGCTGAAACACATCAAACTTTGATTTTAAACAAGCTTAGAGATAGGGTAAGATTAGAAACTGATGGAAAGCTTATGAATGGGCGTGATTTAGCCATAGCAGCACTTTTAGGAGCTGAAGAATTTGGTTTTGCAACCGCGCCTTTGATTGTTTTAGGTTGTACGATGATGAGAGTTTGTCATCTAAATACCTGTCCTTTTGGTATAGCCACTCAAGATATAGAACTTAGAGATCGTTTCAAAGGCAAAGTAGATGATGTGATTAATTTCATGTATTTTATAGCCCAGGAGCTTAGAGAATACATGGCAAGGCTTGGTTTTGAACGCCTAGATGATATGATAGGTCGCGTGGATAAACTCCGCCAAAAAAGTGTGCAAGGTAAAGCAGGAAAGCTAAATTTAGATAAAATTTTAAAATCCTTGCCTACTTATAATAAAACTGCTGTGCATTTTAAAGATTATAAAGACAATAAACTTGAAAAAACGATTGATTATAGAATTTTACTACCGCTTTGTAAAAATGCTGTGGAGAAAAAAGAGCCTATCAAACTTTCTTTAGAAGTAGGAAATCAAAGCCGTACTTTTGCGACTATGCTTTCAAGTGAAATTTTAAAAACTTATGGAAAAGATGCTTTAGACGAAGATAGTATCCATATCAAAGCTATAGGCAATGCAGGCAATAGCTTTGGAGCGTTTTTGTTAAAGGGCATTAAACTTGAGATTATAGGCGATAGCAATGATTATTTAGGCAAGGGTTTAAGTGGTGGCAAAATCATAGCAAAAATTTCAAATGAAGCTACTTTTTCGCCTGAAGAAAATATAATCGCAGGAAATGCTTGTTTATACGGAGCTACAAAAGGTGAAGTGTATTTAGATGGTATAGCAGGGGAAAGATTTTGTGTAAGAAATTCAGGAGCTTTGGCTGTGGTTTTAGGAACAGGCGTGCATGGTTGTGAATATATGACAGGGGGGCAAGTTGTAGTGCTTGGCGATGTGGGTGCGAATTTCGCTGCTGGTATGAGTGGGGGCGTTGTTTATATCTTTGGAAGACACAATGAAGCACATGTAAATACCGAGCTTGTAGATATTAAAGATCTTAATGCTAAGGATGAAAAAGAATTAAAAGCTGTGATAGAAAAACATATCGCTTATACAGATTCTAAAAAGGCTAAAGATATCTTAGAAAAATTCGATAAAAAAGACTTTTTTAAAGTCATGCCAAGAGATTATGAAAAGATGTTAAAAATGCTTGATCTTTGTAAAAATGAAAAAGATCCAAATTTAGCAGCATTTTTGAAAATCACACAAAAATAAGGAGTAAAAATGGGAAATGCAAGAGGTTTTTTAGACTTTAAAAGAATGGATTTTAAAAAAATTGCTCCTAAGGAAAGGGTTTTAAATTACAAAGAATTTACTATACCTTTGGATAAAAAAGAACAAGAATTTCAAGGTGGGCGTTGTATGGATTGTGGCGTGGCCTTTTGTCATACGGGTGTGATGAGCGAAGGAAAAGATGTAGGCTGTCCTTTAAACAATCTCATTCCTGAATGGAACGAACTTATTTATCGTTCTTTATGGAAAGAAGCTTATGAAAGACTTGAACTTACTAATCCTTTTCCTGAATTTACCGGTCGTGTTTGCCCTGCTCCTTGTGAAGATTCTTGTGTGTGTGCGATAAATGGTGTAAGCGTGAGCATCAAAAATAATGAATTATCCATCATAGAAAATGCTTTTAAAGAAAATTTAGTAAGAGTAAATAAACCTAAGCAATACAATGGCAAAAAAATTGCTATCATAGGAAGTGGGCCTGCTGGGCTTGCTTGTGCTAATACTTTAAATTCACTAGGTTATAAAGTAAGTGTTTTTGAAAGAAGCGATAAAATAGGCGGACTTTTGATGTATGGTATCCCTGATATGAAGCTTGATAAAAGTATAGTTCAAAGACGGGTGGATTTGCTTAAAAAAAGTGGGATTGAATTTAAAGCGAATGAAAATATTGACAGCAAAGATAAGGTTTCAAAACTTCTAAAAGAATTTGATGCTTTGGTACTTTGTACAGGAGCAAGCAAGCCTATAGATCTTGATATAGAAGGTAGAAAGCTAAAAGGGGTTGAATTTGCCCTTGATTTTTTAACGCAAAATACCAAAACTTTGTTAAAAACAGGCAAGGGCGCAGATACGGCCAAGGGTAAAAATGTCTTAGTTATAGGAAGTGGGGATACAAGTGTTGATTGTATCGCTGTAGCGACAAGACAAGGGGCCAAATCTATAGTGCGTTTTGAAAGAAGTCCAAAAAGACCTTTGCAAAGAAGCCAAAACAATCCTTGGCCTTTAAAAGCTGACATTTTTACTACTGATTATGGTTTAGAAGAAGCCATTGCTGTATATGGCAAAGATCCTAGGGAATATCAAAAAATGACAAAGAAATTTTTAGGAAAAACTCATGTAGAAGGCGTTGAAGCAAATGATTTAAAACGCGAGTTTAAAGAAGGCAAAGCTATAAATGTCGAATTTTCAAATTCTAAAAAAACTTATAAAGCGGATTTAGTGCTTTTAGCTATGGGTTTTAGCGGGTGCGAAGAAGCTATCTCTAAAAATTTTGGAGTGAAATTAGATGAGAAAAACAACATAAGCACAGAAAATTTCCAAACCACTCATAAAAAAATCTTTGCTTGTGGAGATGCTAGAAAAGGACAATCTTTAGTTGTTTGGGCTATAAAAGATGGTATAGAATGTGCTTTGAGTTTGCATCAAAATTTAGCAAAATAATCATAAAAGTTTAAAACTTTTTCGGTGGAGTTTGCAAATTCCAAATTTAGCTATAAGTTCTTTATGAGCTTTTGTGCCATAGGCTTTGTTTTTTTCAAATTCATAACAAGGAAAGTCTTTAGCTAAGAAATTCATCACCCTATCTTTACTAACTTTTGCAAGTATGCTAGCTGCACTTACTTGCAAAATGCTAGTATCGGCTTTGATTTGTGTTTTTATCCCGTTTATACCTAGGTTGGTGTTTCCATCATATAAGAAGTTATTTTCTGTTTTAAAATGCTTTTTTATAAGCTTTAAGCCTGTTTTTAAACAAGTGCTTAAGCCTAGTGCGTCGATTTGCTCTGAAGAAAAAGCAAGTATGAGATAATTTGAATTTTTGATGATGATTTCATAAAGTTCTTCGCGTTTTTTTTCGCTTAGTTTTTTAGAATCACACAACCCATCAAGTTTTTTGTTCAGTTTGCAAGCTGCCATCATCATAGGACCTGCTAAAGCACCGCGTCCTGCTTCATCAATACCGATTAAATTTATATCAAATTCGTTTAAAAGTTCTTTTGTGTCAAATAAAGTTTTCAAATTTTTCTAAAAAGAAGGGCAAAAATGCCCTTTTATTCTACTGTGATATCATTTTTGATTTTTTCAAAAAGCTTATCACCTATGCCTTTAACTTTTTTAAGATCATCAATACTTGTAAAATTTGCTTCTTTACGGTATTCTAAAATTGCTTTAGCCTTAGCTTCGCCAATACCATTTAAACTTTTTAATTCTTTTAGCGTTGCAGTGTTGATATTTACAGCACCAAAGAGAAAAGCCGTTAAAGCAAAAAATAAAAATAGTAATTTTTTCATTTTCTTATCCTTTTATTAAAAAATCATTATAATATTATCTTAAAAAGGATAAGAATTTCTTAACTTAACCCAAAAATTCGCGTTTAAAATACTCTTTTGGTGCTTTACATAAAGGACAGGCTGCTGGAGCTTTTTTACCACGATGTATATGTCCGCATACTTCACAAACCCATAATTCTTCTACTTCACTATTGAAAAATTCTTCTTCTTCGAGCATTTTTTTAAGTGCTAGATATTCTCTTTCGTGTTCAATTTCTACTTTACCAATAGCTGTAAATAATCTCGCTATAGCCTTTTTGCCTTCATCTTCAGCAATTTTTGCAAAATTTGGATACATAGTTGTGTGCTCATAGTTTTCACCTTCTGCAGCACTTACTAGGTTTTTTGTAGTTACTTCTAAAGGTTTGCCATCAACGATTTCATGATAAGCTTTAAATTCTGCTCTTGCATGCCATTTTTCATTTTCAGCTGCTTCTCTAAAATGTCTAGCAACCGCATGCCAACCTTCTTCTTCAGCTACATCAGCAAACAAATCATATTTGTTTCTTGCCATAGATTCGCCTGCAAAAGCTTTCATCAAATTTACTGCAGTTAAATCTGTAGTGATACATTTCATTTCTTCACCACAACAGCTAAGCTTACCGCCACCTACATTTTGAACTTCTACTTCATTACCACATTTTTGGCATTTATAGGTTTCATATTGTCTCATTTTGACTCCTTTTTTGATTATCAAAAAGCATTGTATTATAAAAAAATATTTTTGTCAATTAATAATTTTTATCATTTATGAAAATGTATATCAAAATAAATTTCACAAAAATTAAGCTTTGCTAAATATAATTTTAAAAAATTATTATCAGGAGTTACAATGAGAAGCGATGCGATAAAAAAAGGACATTTAAAAGCACCTAATCGTTCTTTACTTCGTGCTTGTGGTTTGAAAGATGAAGATTTTGATAAACCTTTTATAGGTGTAGCAAATAGCTATATAGACATAATCCCAGGGCATTATTTTTTAAATGATTATGCTAAAATCATTAAAGACGAGATACGCAAAAATGGTTGCGTGCCTTTTGAGTTTAATACCATAGGCGTAGATGATGGTATAGCTATGGGGCATGAAGGTATGCTTTATTCTTTACCAAGTCGTGAAATTATCGCAAATTCCATTGAAACAGTGATGAATGCTCATCAACTTGATGCTTTAATCTGTATCCCAAACTGCGATAAAATCACTCCTGGTATGTTAATGGGAGCTTTAAGGGTCAATGTTCCAACCATTTTTGTAAGCGGTGGCCCTATGGCTTCAGGAGTAACCAAAAAAGGAGAAAAGATCAGCCTTAGCTCTGTTTTTGAAGCTGTAGGGGCTTATGAAGCCAAAAAAATTAGCGAAGAAGAATTTAAAGACATAGAATGTTCAGCCTGTCCAAGCGGTGGATCTTGCTCGGGAATGTTTACAGCAAATTCTATGAATACCTTATGTGAAGCTATGGGTATAGCACTAGAAGGTAATGGAACCATCTTAGCCTTAAGCAAAGAAAGAGAAGAGCTTTTAAGAAAAGCAGCGCGTCGTATTTGTGAAATCGCCTTAGATGAGCGTTTTAAAATTCGCAATATCATCACTCAAAAAGCCGTGCGTAATGCTATAGTAGTAGATATGGCAATGGGTGGAAGTAGCAATACAGTTTTACATATGCTTGCCATTTCACGTGAAGCAGGGGTAGCGCTAGACATTAAAGATTTAAATTTCATCTCAAGCAAAGTCGCACACATAGCAAAAATAGCCCCATCACTAAATAGTGTTTATATGGATGATATCCACAAAGCAGGGGGTGTGAGTGCAGTTATGGCTGAAATTTCAAGCAGACAAGGACATATTTTAGAACTTGATGCACTGACTATCACAGGAGAAAGTCTCAAAGAACGCTTAAAAAATGCCAAAGTCAAAGATGAAAATATCATTCGCAAAGTAGATAATGCTTACTCAAAAGTAGGTGGACTTGCTATTTTGTTTGGAAATTTAGCTGAGCAAGGTTGTGTTATAAAAACCGCAGGAATAATCGGAGAAAGAAAATTTAAAGGCAAAGCTGTTTGTTTTAACTCTCAAGATGAAGCTATAAAAGGTATTATTAAAGGCAAGGTGCAAAAAGGAAATGTTTGTGTGATACGCTATGAAGGTCCAAAAGGGGGTCCTGGTATGCAAGAAATGTTAAGCCCTACTTCACTTTTAATGGGTATGGGTTTGGGCGCTGATGTAGCTTTAATCACCGATGGTCGTTTTAGTGGAGCTACAAGGGGTTTAAGCGTGGGTCATATTTCTCCTGAAGCAGCTGAAGGTGGTCTTATAGGACTTTTAAAAGATGGAGATGAAATAGAAATTGATGTAGATGCTTATACCATCCATGCAAATTTAAGTGAAGAAGAAATCACTCAACGCAAAAAAGAATTTGCATTGCCTCAAAAAGAGGTGCCTTCAAGATGGCTTAGAATGTATCAAAAACTTGTTAGCAATGCTAGTAAAGGTGCAGTTTTGGATATGGAATGAAAGGAAACCTTTCATTCTTCTATTTCTTTGGTTATACGATTTCTTATATCTCTACGAACTATTTCCATGCCCCACAGCCAAACAATATGTCCAAAAATTTCAGACAGGTGTTCATCAAAAGGAATTTCAGAAAGTGGTGGAACTTCTGCAATTAAAGGCATTACAATAACATGGGCAAAAAGATAAACAAAAAATCCAAAAACTGCACCTTGCCACATAGTAATGCGGTGCCATTTTTCCGCTATCATACAATAAGCCACTCCAAAAACAATAGAAAAACCAACATGCACTATAAAAATTGACAAAGGCATTTGCATACCTGAAAACATATAAGTCCAATCAGTAGGTAAGCCTAGTTGTTCTAGAAAAATTTTAGGTGGAGTAACACGTTCTAAAGCATCTGCTGGCCAAAAAACATTGGGATTTCTTGGAGGAAAAGGTACTTCCCAACCCCATTTAACAATAGCTCCGAAAATACCCGCTAATATACCTATAAAAAAGGCTAAAGTATAGCGCTTTTGAAAGTATTTTTTCATAATAACTCCTTTATATTTTATACAAAATAAAATTTGAATTTATAATATTTTTGTTTAAAATATATTGAAAATAGGAGCATAAAAATCTTATTTAAATTTTAAAATACTCTCTTAAACTTTCACAAATTTCAAAAAAATTTACCCCATCTATAGTAGGATTTTCTTTAAAAAACTCATGCATTCCTAAAAAACCACTTTCAAGTTCTTTAGACTTTACACCATAGCTTATACTAAGTCCTGCTTCTATAAAAGCAGCGATTTTATCACAGTATTTAAGCGCCTTACCATCTATAGCACCAAATTCATTTTCATTAAAAGAACTTAAACTTCCGCTGCAAAGTTCTATTTTAGCATTTTTATAGGTGCGATTTTCAAACTCATTTTTTACAAAATTTGACTCACCGTTTCTACCTTCTCTAATGCCTAAAATATAAGAAAATTCAGCCCTTAAACCCTCAGGTACAAAGGGTAAAATTCTTTCATTAATAAGTTTCATTTCATAATCATTTATAATATCATGAAGCCCATCAATGCCGTATTTTACAGGGCTTATAATATCACGCGTTAAAGACTCTGGCAAATCATGAAACAAAGCACAATAAAAATTATTCTCAAGTCTTTTATCGCAAGCCTTGATTTTTAGTGAGTAAAAATATCCCAAAATCGCCACCACAAGCATATGTCCTAAAACCGCAGTTTCTGGTATGCGTGGAGTTTGAGCCCAACGCTTTTGAAAGCGAAGTCTTCCGCTAAGATCGATGATTTTGGCTATTTTTTGATTTAAAGCGATTTTTCTAGCTCCTATAAGCTCATAGTAATCTTCTAATTCTTCTTCAACTTTGTTTTTAATCTCATCAATATCATTTAAAAAAGCTGAGGTTTGATAAACTATGTTAAATTCCCATCTTGTAGCAAAATACGAAGCTGCTTTTAAGATAAGCCTTTCTTTAGCGTAAGCATTGCCGTTTAAATACGCTTCAAAACGCTTTAAAAACTCTCCTTCTTCTATATCTTCTATCATAGGTTCGATTTTGCTTAAAACCCAAGCATTAACTTCAGCTTTTTTTTGACGCACGATTTCATGATACACATCAGGGCGTATATCGGTTACTACCACACGACTTAAAAACTCAAAAATTCCCCCTTCTATAATCACTCTCATATCCACATCTTTTTCCATTTTAGCGATGAAATATGCGATGATGAATTTATGAGCTTGTTTGTCAAGTTCAACCAAAGTTGCCATTCTTGGATAATCATTCCAACGACTGATAGAAGCGGCTTTAAAAATGTGTTCTATGAGTTTTATGCTTATCATGCTTTTGCCTTTTTTTGCAATTTAAATTTAAAAATTTTTGTTAAAATTGCGAAATTATAGCAAATTTAAGGATAAAAATGAGTAAAAAAGCGCTTTGTATCATAAGTGGCGGTATGGATAGCACTTTGTGTGCTTATCTAGCCAAAAAAGAAGGCTATGAAATCATCGCTTTGCATTTTGACTATGAACAACGTACCCAAGAGAAAGAAAGAGAATGTTTTAAGCAAATTTGCAAAACTTTAAAAGTAGAAAAATCTTATATTTTAGATGTGAGTTTTATCAAAGATATAGGGGGTAATGCCTTAACCGATAAAAGTATAGACATTCCTAAAAATGAGCTTTGTGTAAGCTATACTCCACCTATCACTTATGTGGCTTTTCGCAATGGAATTTTCTTAAGTATAGCAGGATCTTTGGCTGAAAAGGAAAATTGTGAGAGTATTTTTATAGGGGTGGTAGAAGAAGATGGCAGTGGTTATCCTGACTGTACTGATGAGTTTATACAAAAGGCACAAGAATTTATCAATGAAGGTACGAGTAAGAATTTTAAAGTTTATATAAAAACTCCACTTGTTAGACTGAACAAAGCTAAAATTGTAGAACTAGCTTTAAAAGAAAATGTGCCTTTAGAGCTTACTTGGTCTTGTTACGAGAGTGAAGATGAAGCTTGTGGGGAGTGCGATAGTTGTTTACTTCGTTTAAGAGGTTTTGAAAAAGCAGGATTTAAAGATAAGATCAAATATAAGTCCTAGTTTTCACTAGGACTTAAAGCTTAGTTTAGAGTATAAAGCTTGTTTGCTCCATCTTGATAAGAAAGAATGTTGATTTTTCCATCTTTAAAGAAAATGCTTCTAGCATTAGTGATAGAGCTTGGGAAAGCGATAGTTTTTACTACTTCTTCTTTAACTGGATCAATTACAGCAATCACATTGTGATTTTTGCTTAGTGCATAAATTTCTCCATCTTTAAAAGTCATAGAAGTTACATAAAGATCGCCTAAAGTTTTACCTTCTTTAAGATTTGCTTTTGGAGTAAATTCTCCTGAAAGAACACGATCTTTTAAAGAAACTTTAGAGATTACAAAAGTTTTAGCGTCTTTGTTGTTTGGAACAGTTGCAAGATAAAGATAATTTCCATCTGTAGTCATGCTTGCTACATGGTTAAATTTCGCTCTTACAGTATCAAGTCTTCCACGACCTAAACCTTCACCTTGGCCTTTAAATTTATCATTACCTTTTACAAAATCAGCGTATTGTTTAGCGATATCTTCTTCACTTGCATTAGGATTTTTTGCAAATCTTAAGAAAGATTTGTTTGAGCCCATAAGAATGAATTTATCGTTCATATAAGGTATAATACCAATAATTGGATCGATAGTAGCTGAAAAATAAGGATCAAGCTCAAAACCTTCTTTAACGCTAAAATTATTATCTAAGAAAGCCACATCCCATTTAGAACTTGCTACAAATTCATTGTTGATATAATCAAGAGTATTGATGGCTTTGTCAAAATTTATGGTTTGTTCATTTGTGATTTTAAGCTCATCATTGATTTTTGCAAATGGAGCATTGTTGATATCATTATCAAATTTTATGCCAAGTTTTTCACTTGCAGGTGCAAAAGCATAATCAGGAGCTTTAACATCGCGCTTTCCTAAGAAAGAAATATTTTGCCATAAACCATTCCAACCTTCTTTACTCCAAATGATGTATTTTGGATTTAAGCTAAATCTTACAGGATCGCCTTGTCCCACATAAGGAGGAATTCCTGTGCTTACAAAAGCTTGGAAAACATTTGAAGCTACTACAATCGCACTGATAACTACAGCTGCGAGAGAAAATTTCGTATATTTTCTAAATTTTTCTCCATTTAATTCTGCTTCAAAAGCATTAAATTTAGGAGCAAAAGCAAAAATCACACCTAAAAGCAATACAACAGCCCAAAATACCACTTCAGCCCAAAAATAAGTATGGATACCAAAAACTGCTAAACCAAAACCTTGATCTAAATCTCTATGAGCGTGATTGCCATAGTGAGCAAAAGATTGATAAAGGCCTACTGCTGTCATGATTAAAAGAGCAGCAAGGTATTTACCTTTCATACCATAACGAACAATGAAAAGCGCCATCACACCGATAAAGATCATTGCTTCTCTTTGTCCCCAGCAAAGTGTGCAGGGACTATCACCCAACATATAACCAAATACAAAATTTGCAATACCTACAGGTAAGAGTATGATCAAAAAGCCTGCTAAACACATTAGTGTGTAGAAATTTTTTGTTTTATTGATTTCGTTCATTTAGCCCTCCCTTACAGATTCATTATTGTTAATAGTGCGCCTGTTTTGTGGCCAACATAGAAAAAAACCATTAAAAGCCAAGCTACCATTACTAAACCAAAAGCCAAATTTTCTTTTTCTGGTTTTTTGATAATCAGTATCAAGGCGATTAAAACTAATAAAAGTTCAAGAAACTCCATAGTATCTCCTTATGAAATAAAAACCGTTAATTTTACTTTAAAAACATAAATTAAAGATAAATTTTTTATTAAAATTTCGTGTTAATTTAAATTAACACGAAAAAAGTTACTGAAAGCTACTTAATTTTTCAGAGAGTTTAGACGCACCATTTAGAACATTTTGAGAGATATTATTGATTTCGGATGATAAATCTTTAACAGAATTTGCAAGTTCATTAACCTTGTTTATGCTTGTTCCTAGGATAAGCATTTTATCTTTTACTTCCATGCTTTTATCTTTCATGGTTTGGGTTGATTCTATAGAGCTTTCTAGTTTATGCATAGAATTTACAAGTTCTTGTTGTAAATCATTGGTTTTTAAAGAGGTTTCTTTCATAGAATCATGGATAAGATCCATCAAGGCTTTGTTGTCATTGATTTGTTGGACTATAGCATTAACAGTAGCATTTATATTTAAAAGAGATTTACTTGTTTTATCGGCAAGTTGACCTACTTCATCAGCAACAACTGCAAAACCCCGTCCATGTTCGCCCGCTCTTGCAGCTTCAATAGCTGCATTCAAGGCAAGTAGATTGGTTTGATCGGCTATATCTCTAATAGAACTCGTAATTTCTATAATATTATCTGCACTTTGAGTTAGATTATCCATATTGGCTACTATATTTTGCTCTTTTTCATTATTTTCATTTATTAAATTTACAAGTTCAGATAGAGTAAGTTCTACCTTATCCATCAGTATGTGCATATCTTGCATATTTTCTATGCTTTCTTGTGCTAAATTTCCCGCAAGATTGATATGATCATCTAAGACATAGGTGATTTCTTTAACGCCTTGAATTTGTTCATGTTGTGAATTAGAACTGTTTTCAAGCATCATAGAGTTGTTTTTGAGCTTTTGTGAATTTTGATGACTTGATTTAGCATTTTCTATGGCTTCTATGATTGAGTTTTGAACGGTGGATATAAATGAATTAATATATTGAGCACTTTGTCCAAGTTCGCTTTTTGGATCTATATTTAAACGAGAGTGTAGATTGGCTTCTTTACTAGCTAAATTAGCGCTTAGTTTTTCTAAAGTATGAATTGGCATGATGACTTTTTTTAGTGTTAATAAAATAAAAAATACAAATAATACAAGAGTGATTCCAAATACTGTTAAAGCGATATAAAATTTAAATAAATTAGATTGTTCTACAGCATTTTGAGTGAAAGCGTTAAGTTGTTTTAACTCTTTCATAAGAGAATTATTCTCATAAATAGAAGAATTATCTTGCATAATAGAAATCTGTTTTACAATCATTTTATAGTGTTTTAGAAAAAGTTGTAAATTTTCACTTTTTGTATCGTTTTTGATTTCTTTCATAAGGCTGTTGAGTTGATTGAGTGTTGTTTTTTGCAAAATACTTTCAGTTGAAAGAACGCTTAACATAGAACTCATTGTTCTATAGTTGTTTTTATTTGTTTCATGGTTTTGTTCTAATTCTTCAAAATAATTTTTAGCTAATTCAAACAAATAAAGTTTTGAATTTACCGCTATGGAATTTGCGGATTTGAAATAATTAAGCTGGATTAGTTTGGCATTAAAAATTTCTTCCGCTTTGCTTATATCAATCCCAAAAGTTTTAAGTTTTTTAAAGTTTTCTTGCATTTTTTTTATTGCTTGAACACTTGGATCATAGTTAATAAAATTAAAACTATTTTGAAAAACGGAATTGATTTTTTCATCTGAAATTTGTAGCTGTTGAACTATGTTTATTAAGTCTTTATTATCTTTAGATGAGGAGTAGTTGTTAAAAATAATACCTAGCAAAACAAGAATAAAAGCTAAAACTAGCGTAGATAAAATAATAAATTTTATCAAAAATGAACTTTTTTTATTTGTCATGATATTCTCCTGTCAAGCTTTCTAGGAATGCAACTATATTATCAACTGTTTTTTGATCTAAAAATTTTCCTAGTTGATAGTAAGCCATAAACTGAACACAAGCATCTAAAGTAGGTATAGAACCATCATGAAAATAAGGCGCGGTTTTGGCTATATTTCTTAAACTAGGAACCTTAAATATCATTTTATCAGCTTCTCTTTTTGTGATTTCATAGCGTCCTAAATCTTCTTGATTTGGGTATTCTTCAAAAATACCGATTTTTTGAAACATATTTCCACCTATATTTTGACCTTGATGACAAGAAATGCAGCCATTAGCTTTAAAATCTTCATAACCTTTTTTAGCTTGAGCTGAAATAGCATTTTGATCTCCGCTAAGATAGCGATCAAAAGGAGAATTTGGAGTGATTAAGGTTTTTTCAAATTCTGCAACTGCAAGAGCTATGTTTTCTACCGTAACTTCTCCATAAAGTTTTTTAAAAGTTTTTACATAATCTTCATTAGAATTAACTTTTTGTAAAAGAAGTTCAGGACTTAGTCCCATTTCTTTTGGATTAAAAAAAGGCACTTTTGCTTGTTCTGCTAAATCTTTGGCTCTGCCATTCCAAAATTGCACAAAATTAAACACAGAATTAAAGGTTGTAGGAGTGTTAAAAGGTTTATCAAGTTGATTATCAACTCCTATTGAAAATTCAAGTCCATCAACGCCGTGTTGATCAAGCCTATGGCAGGTATTACATGAAACTTTTCCATCTTTGGATAAGCTTTTATCCATATAAAGACTTTTTCCAAGCTTAGCTTTTTCTTTATCATAAGGGATGGAATTTGGAATAGGGGTTATCATATCTACTGCAAAGACTATATTTGCATAAGATAAACATAAAATTATTATTATTTTTTTCATAATAAATTTCTACCTTAAGTTTAAATTTCTCAGAATGTCATTATACTTTAATTTTGGTAAATTGTTTAATATATTGATATTTTTTATTTAAAGTTTTTTTATTTTGTTGCAAAGTTCTCCTAAATTTTCTATGACACAACGTACTTTATCTCCTGATTTTAAAAAAGTAGGTGGATTTAACCCCATGCCCACTCCACTAGGAGTTCCCATAGATATAATACTTCCAGCTTTTAAAAGCATGCCCGCGCTAAGTTCTTCTAAGACATAAGCAATATCAAAAATAAACAATTGGGTGTTAGAGTTTTGGCGTAGTTCATCATTGACATAGCTTTGAAGTTGGAGTTTAGGAGGATAAGAAATTTCATCTACGCTTGTGATATAAGGTCCCATTATAGTGCTACCTTCAAGACTTTTTGCTCGGTAGAATTGTTTGTGGCGTTTTTGAAGTTCGCGAGCTGAAATTTCATTGATAATAGTATAGCCAAAGATATAATTTTTTGCATCTTTAGCTTTGATTTTATAAGCATCTTTACTTAAAATAAATGCAAGCTCACATTCATAATCAAGCTGAGAAGTTACATCTGCATGTAAAGGTATATCACCAAAAGGTGGCGTAGCTTGATTGCAGCGTTTTCCAAAATATACAGGATATTCTCTTTCTTCAAATTTTTCACCCTTAAATTTGGCAGATTCTTTGGCATGATCTAAAAAATTAATCCCAAGACATATAATATCTTGACGAGGTTCTATAATAGGAGCTAGATAATCTTCTTTTGGAATTTCATAGGCTATTTTAGAATCCAAGTCTGTAAGCTTGTGTTTAAATTTATCAAAATAGATAATAAATTCATTCATATCGTTAGTTTCAATGCCAAGATCAGCAAAACTTACAATTTTTCCACTAGAATTTAGTACTCCTAGATTGGGTTTTTGATCCTGTATAAAATTAACAAATTTCATTAAAAAATCTCGCTTTTTTATTTAATTATACTTAAAGTTTTAGCAAGAATTATTTTTTTGTTTTAAAATTTGGTAAAAAAGTGATTGATTGTAGCGTAGTGAAACATCATTTTATTTTATGGAATTGTTGAAAATTTCTTTTATGTTTATTTTTGAGTTGATATCAAAATTTTGATTTTTATATTGAAATTTCAAACGATAAGAATGTAAACACAAACGCAAGGCACCTGTAAGTTTTAAGCGTTCTTTAGGATTTAATTTTTCATCTAAAATGCTTTCGATTTGTTCTTTGCTAAGCCCATAAAGCGGATCTCCTAAAATGGTATGGTTTTTATAGTGCAAATGCACTCTTATTTGGTGTTGCCTGCCTGTTAAGGGTTTGCAAAGTAAAAGAGTAGCGTTGATTTTAGGAAAGTATTCTAAAATTTCAAATTCAGTGATAGCTTGTTTTCCTTCTTTGCAAATTTGCATTCTTGTTTTTACATCATCGTAGTTTTTAGTTAAATTTATAGCTTTATCAACTATAAAATTTTCTTCTATTTTTCCATGAGCTAGAGCAAGGTATTCTTTTTGAACTAGTTTTTTTTCAAATAAGCTTTTAAGATCAATTTGTGCTTTTTTATTTTTGGCTATAAGTATAAGTCCGCTCGTTTCTTTATCGAGCCTGTGTGTTACGCAAGCTTCTTTTCCCCAAAGATGCCAAATTTCATCACTAAGACTGTATTTGCAATGTCTACCATTTGGATGGCTTAAGATCCCACTTTCTTTTTCAAGTATGGCAAAGTCTTCATTTTCAAAGACAATTTCTACTCCTTTGGGGTTGTTTTCATAGACTATAAGCTCTACTAAACCATTTAAAATTTTATTCTTTTCTTCTACTAAAATTCCATCACAAAAAAGTCTTTTTTTGTCTATGAGTTTTTGTGCTTCATTTATGCTAATTTTTAAATTTTCCATAAGGACTTGAAACGCCTTTTTTCCATTATTTGAGAGTTTTATTTTTATGTAGGCCATTTAATAACTTTCTTAGGATAATTTGATATAATTTCCGTTTTTTAAAATATAAAATTATAGCTAAAAAGGTTTCAAAGATGGTTGAAAGATATAGCAGAGAAATCATGGCTAAAAAATGGGACATGCAAGCAAAATATGATGCGTGGTTAAAAGTAGAATTAGCTGCTGTAAAAGCTTGGAATAAACTCGGTCTCATTAATGACACAGACTGCGAAAAAATTCTTAAAAATGCAAAATTTGATATTGCAAGAATAGACGAAATAGAAAAAACCACAAAACACGATGTTATCGCTTTTCTTACAAGTGTAAGTGAAAGTTTGGGAGAAGAGAGTCGTTTTGTGCATTATGCAATGACAAGTTCTGATTGTATAGATACAGCTGTTGCTTTACAGATAAAAGAGAGTTTGGAGCTTATTTTAGAAGATGTTTCTTTGCTTTTAGAAGTGATCAAAAAGCGTGCTTTGGAGCATAAAAACACCTTAATGGTAGGAAGAAGTCATGGAATTCATGGAGAGCCTATCACTTTTGGTTTGGTGTTAGCTATTTGGTATGATGAAATTTTGCATGCAAAAGAGCTTTTAGAACATGCAAAAGAAGTGATAAGCTATGGAAAAATCAGCGGTGCAATGGGAAATTTTGCTCATGCACCTTTGGAATTTGAAGAAGAAGTTTGTAAAAATTTAGGTCTTAAAGCCGCTCCTGTTTCAAATCAGGTGATTCAAAGAGATCGTTACGCTCAAGTTATTTCTGCTATTGCGATTTTAGCTTCAAGTTGTGAGCAAATCGCTGTAGCCATAAGACATTTTCAAAGAACTGAAGTTTATGAGGCTGAAGAGTATTTTAGTGTAGGACAAAAGGGAAGTTCAGCTATGCCACATAAAAGAAATCCCGTTTTAAGTGAAAATATCACAGGGCTTTGTCGTGTGCTTAGATCTTTTGTAACTCCAGCTTTAGAAAATGTTGCACTTTGGCATGAAAGAGATATATCTCATTCTAGTGTCGAAAGATTTATTTTGCCTGATGCTTTTATCACGGCTGATTTTATGCTTATGCGTCTTACAAATATGATTGATAAGCTTTTGGTTTATCCTGAAAATATGATGAAAAATTTAAATCTTACAGGCGGGCTTGTATTTTCAGGGAGGGTGCTTTTAGAGCTTCCATTTAAAGGCATTAGTCGTGAAGAAGCTTATAAAATAGTTCAAAGAAATGCTATGAAAGTTTGGGCGGATTTGCAAAATGGCAAGGCTGCTATCAATGAAAAAAATGAAAGTTTGTTTTTGTTGGCACTTTTAGAGGATGAGGATTTAAGAAAAAGTTTGAGCGAAGAGGATGTAAGAAAATGTTTCGATTATAACTACTATATAAAAAATGTTGATGCAATTTTTAAAAGAACATTTAAATAAAAAGCAAGGAAGGCAATGAAAGTTATTAAAAGAAATGGTCGCACAGAAGAATTGGATATTTCTAAGATTAAAAAATGCACCTCTGATGCTGTAAAAGATTTAGAAGGTGTGAATTTAAGCGAACTTGAACTCGATGCAAAGATTCAATTTCGCGATGGAATTTCAACTGAAGAAATTCAAAAAACTTTAATTAAAACCGCGGTAGATAAGATAGATATTGATTGTCCAAATTGGACCTTTGTTGCAGCTAGACTTTTTTTATTTGATTTGTATAAGAAAGTTAATGGTATGAATCGCTATAATCATTTGCGTGAATATTTTGAAAAGGGCGAAAAAGAAGGAAGAATTTTACTTGGTCTTAAAGAAAAATACGATTTAGATGATTTAAATGCTTATATTAAGCCTGAACGCGATATGCAATTTACTTATCTTGGTATTAAAACTTTATATGATAGATACTTGATTAAAGATAGTAAAGGTATGCCTATAGAACTTCCTCAACAAATGTTTATGGCCATTGCGATGTTTTTAGCGCAGAATGAATTTAATCCCCAAGAATGGGCAAAGAAATTTTATGATCTTATTTCTAAATTTGAACTCATGCTTGCAACTCCAACTTTATCAAACGCTAGGACAACGCGCCATCAACTTAGCTCTTGCTATATAGGTTCAACTCCTGATAATATTGAAGGCATTTTTGATTCTTATCAAGAAATGGCTTTGCTTTCTAAATTTGGTGGCGGTATAGGTTGGGATTGGTCTAAAGTGCGTGCTATGGGTGGAAGCATAGATGGACATAAAAACGCTGCAGGAGGGATTATACCTTTCTTGAAAATTACTAATGATATTGCCGTGGCAGTAGATCAACTAGGAACCAGAAAAGGAGCTATAGCCGTTTATATAGAACCTTGGCACATGGATATAAGTGATTTTATTGATTTGCGTAAAAATTCAGGTGAAGAAAGACGCCGTGCTCATGAACTTTTCCCTGCTTTATGGATCAATGATCTTTTTATGAAGAGAGTAAGAGCTAATGATAAATGGACTCTTTTTGATCCTGCAGATACAGCGGATTTGTGTGATTTATATGGCGAGGCTTTTGAAAAACGCTATGAAGAATATGAAAAAGATGAAAGCATTACCAAAGAAATCGTAGAAGCTAAAGAGCTTTGGAAGAAAATTTTGCTAAATTATTTTGAAACAGGCTTGCCATTTTTATGTTTTAAAGATAGTGCTAATAGAGCAAATCCAAATGCTCATGTAGGAATTATTAGAAGTTCAAATTTATGTACTGAAATTTTTCAAAATACCGAGCCAAATTATTATCAAATTAAAGTAGTTTTTGAAAATGGAGATGAGCTTCATTTTGATGAAGAACAAAAAGTTGTGATCGATGGGGGATATGAAAAACCAGCCAAAAAAATCTCAACTTTAGATAGTATTGATGGTAATAAAGTTTATATAGTGGAAAAATATAAAAATGATGGAAAAACAGCCGTTTGTAATTTAGCAAGTATAAATCTTAGCAAAGTATATACCAAAGAAGATATAGAGCGTGTTGTGCCAACGGCTATTCGTATGCTTGATAATGTAATTGATTTAAATTTTTATCCTCATAGAAAAGTAAAAGATACAAATTTAAAATCTCGTGCCATAGGTCTTGGAGTCATGGGTGAGGCACAAATGCTTGCTGAGGCTAAGATTCATTGGGGAAGTGATGAGCATTTAAATAAAATCGATGAGATTATGGAGCAAATTAGCTTTGAGGCTATTAATGCGAGTTCAAATTTAGCTCTTGAAAAAGGTTCTTATGAAGATTTTGAAGGATCAAACTGGAGCAAGGGGATTTTTCCTATTGATGTAGCAAGTCCTAAGGCTAAAGCTTTAACTTTAAGAGAAGGTTTATTTGATCAAAGTGAATGCGATTGGGTTAAACTTAGAGAAAAAGTTAAAAAAGATGGTATGAGAAATGGTTATCTGATGGCCATTGCACCTACTTCTTCTATTTCTATCTTGGTGGGTACTACGCAGACTATAGAACCTGTTTATAAAAGAAAGTGGTTTGAACAAAATTTAAGTGGTATGATACCTGTTGTTGTGCCAAATTTAAGCCTTGATACTTGGCAATACTATACTCCAGCCTACGAACTTGATCAAAAAATTCTTGTAAAGGCTGCTGCTGTGCGTGGTAAGTGGATCGATCAAGGGCAGAGTTTAAATATCTTTTTGTCGCTCGATAAAGCAAGTGGGGGATATTTAAATGAAATTTATCAACTCGCTTGGGAGCTTGGAGTAAAATCTACTTATTATTTAAGAAGTGAAAGCCCTGATAGTGAAAAAGTCAATGTTGCAGATCGTAGCATAGAATGTGAAGGTTGCCAATAAATACTAAAACCCAATGAAAAGCATTGGGTTTTAAAAGATTAAGAATTGTAAATTTCTTTATCTAGAGCTTTTAGATTTTTTGCGGTACAAAGTGCCGAAGTCATAGTTCCTGAGACATTGCTTGCTGTTCTTGCCATATCTATAATAGGATCTATGGCTAAAATCAAACTTAGCATGACAAAATTATTACCAAATCCAATCCCTGCTAGCATAATAGAAGCTGCCATAGTTGCGCTTCCAGGTACCCCAGCTATACCCAAGGATCCAATCACAGCTACCAAAACTATCATTAAAGCAAATGTAAAATCAATATGTGTATGTGTAGCAAAAGCTACAAAAACTGCTGCTAAAGCTGGAAAATATCCTGCGCAACCATTAAGTCCTGTTGTTGTACCTATAGATGCTACAAAATTAGCTATAGCTGAATTAACTCCAAATTTATTTTGCAAAGTTGAAGTGGTCATAGGTAAAGTGCCTAAAGAAGATCTTGAGCTAAATGCAAATAACCATACAGGAAAGGCTTTTTTTGCATATTTTATAGGGTTTAACCCTTGTGAAGCAAGAAGTAAAAAATGCACCCCAAACATTATAAACATAGCTATATAAATAAGCATTATAAAAAGTCCAGCTGTTTTGATAGCTTCAAAACCATTGCTTAAAAGCACATTAGCCATCATACAAACTACAGCATAAGGCATAAATCTAATAACTGTAGCAGTCATGTTCATCATAATATTATAAAAGGTTAGGATAAAATTATGAAAACTTTTAAAGGCTTGTTCATACTCTTCTTTTTTAGAAATTTTTTTAGCACTAATTCCTATAAAAAAAGAAAAAATGACAATAGCTATAATATTTTCTTTATTAATAGCTGTAATGATGTTGCTAGGTATTAGTCCTAGTATAATATTTGAAAAAGTTTGAATTTCGCGAATTTGTTTATCTCCTTCATGTATAGCAAAATTACTTCCTAAATCAAAACTATAACCTAAAAATATACCCAAGGTTGCAGCTATGGCTGTGCTAAAGAGTATCCAAAAAAGACTTATTCCAAGCAAGGAGGATATTTTGATATTTTTATCAATTTCTATAATTACTTTTATAATGCAAATGCTTACAAGAGGAACAACTAGCATTTTTATAAAAGCTACAAAAACAGAACTTACAAATGCAAACCAATGTTTTGTTTCACTATACCAAAGAATATTACTTGCTTCTTTAGCATCTGGAAAATTTGCCAAATATTGCAAAGCAAAACCAAACCCCAAACCCATTAAAAGCGCAAATAGCATGCGAAGAGAAAAATTGATTTTTATATCCCGCATTTTTTTTAATGCGTAAAAAACAACACAAAGCATAGCAAGAGTAGTTATAGTATGAGCTTGTGAAATCATTAGAAAATCTTGAAAAAATTGTTTATCCATAAAAAGTCCTTATAAGAAACTATAATCAAGCACAAGGTATATGAAAATATACTTGCATAAAGCTTGATTTTATAAATGGTAGCATAAAAATATTTTAAATAAGATAAAATTAGTATGATTTATTCTATATCTTTATGTAAGCAATGTTCAAATATAAATTTGTGTTCTTGCGGTAAGGCTTCAAATAAAGCATTTGCTAAATTTCTAATCTCCCAAAGAGCTGATTTTGAACTACGCAAAGATATGAAATTTTGTAAACTTCTTGCATTAATCGTTAGTGTAAGTTCGGTTTTATAGCTTTCTGGTAAGCAGTATTTGGCTATATCTAGACTAATGCTTTTTTGTAAAATAGTGCGTAAATTTTCTAAGGCTTTAATGCTTGCGTTATCAACCTCTTCATTACCACAAAGCACAAGATAACGGCTTGCATTTTCAAAATCTCCTATTTTAAATTCAGCTTCATTGCGAAGTTCTTTTAAGGTATAACGCGTGCTTTTTACACTAGGACTAGTGTGACGGTGTCTTGCAACTTCTTGCAAACAAGCTCTTGAAATTCCTTGTATATAAAAAGTATAGTTTAGATGTTCTAAGGTTGAAGCGTGTTTGAATTTATTGCCCACGCGATCGATAAGTTCTTTATCTTTTTCGCCACCGCAATCGCCTTTTTCAAAGCTTTGCCAACAAGTTCTTGTTGCATGAGAACAAATAGATAATGGAGTGTGAAAAAGTAAAGTGATTTGCATGCTTATTCCTTTTTTGATAAAAATATTTTTTGTAATTCTTGCATTTTTTACTTAAAATTCTAATGAAATAAAAAGTTTTATCAAGCTATAATTAGATAAAAAAATAAGGCTTATTATCAATGAAACAAACAAAATATATTTTTGTAACAGGTGGAGTTTTAAGTTCTTTGGGTAAAGGGATAGCTGCTGCTTCTATCGCAACACTTTTAAAAAATTCAGGACTTAAAGTGAGTATTTTAAAAGCTGATCCTTATATCAATGTCGATCCAGGCACCATGAGTCCTTTTGAGCATGGGGAAGTTTTTGTAACTGATGATGGAGCAGAAACAGATCTTGATTTGGGGCATTATGAGCGTTTTTTGGATGAGAGTTTATCTCAAGATAATAACTTTACTACAGGACGCGTTTATCAAAGTGTGATTGAAAAAGAAAGGCGTGGAGAATATCTTGGCAAAACCATTCAAGTTATCCCTCATATAGTAGGAGAAATCAAAGATCGCATTAAAAAAGCAGGAGAAGGCAAAGATATACTCATCGTTGAAATAGGCGGAACTGTTGGGGATATAGAAGGCTTGCCTTTTTTAGAAGCCATTCGTGCTTTGCGTTTGGAAGTGGGTAAAAATAATGCTATGAATATTCATCTTACCCTAGTACCTTTTATCAAGGCTGCAGGAGAATTAAAAACAAAGCCAACTCAACATAGTGTAGGCGAGTTAAGACGCATAGGCATTAGTCCTGATATGATTATTTGTCGTAGTGAAAAAGCTCTTGATAGGGATTTAAAAGATAAAATTGCTATTTCTTGTGGAGTGGAAAAAAATTGCGTGATAGAAAGTGTTGATGCGGCTAGTATTTATCAAATTCCACTTAATTTTTTAAAGCAAGATATTTTAAGCCCTATTGCTGAAATTTTGGATTTGAAAAATTTAAAACCTAATATGGAAAATTGGGACTCTTTGGTAAAAAGAGTTATAGCTCCAAGTAATGAAGTTAAAATCGCTTTTGTAGGCAAATATGTGGATTTAAAAGAAAGTTATAAAAGCCTTACTGAAGCTATTATACACGCAGGCGCAGCTCTAGATACTAAAGTGGAGTTAAAATGGGTAGATAGTGAAAAACTTGAAAATATGGAAAGTGCTGAAGTATTTAAAGATGTGAGTGGAATTTTAGTTGCTGGGGGATTTGGATATCGTGGTGTAGAAGGTAAGATAAAAGCCATTCAATACGCAAGAGAAAATAAAATTCCTTTTTTAGGAATTTGTTTAGGTATGCAGCTTGCTTTGGTGGAAGTTGCTAGAAATGTATTAAAACTTAAAGATGCAAATTCAAGTGAATTTGATGAGAAATGCCAAAATCCTGTGGTTTATTTGATTGATGAATTTATGGATACAAATGGAGAAAAACAAATTCGTACTGCAAAAACTCCTTTAGGCGGAACTATGCGTTTAGGGGCTTATAAATGTGATATCAAGGAAAAATCCCTTTTGGCTAAGGTTTATAATGAAGCAAAAAGTGTAAAAGAACGCCACCGCCACCGTTATGAAGCAAATCCAAAATATAGAGCAGATTTTGAAAAACACGGTTTAATTGTAAGTGGTGAAAGCAAAGGATTGATTGAAGCAGTTGAACTTAACTGTCATCCTTTTTTCTTGGCTGTGCAATTTCATCCAGAATTTACTTCAAGACTTGAGCATGTTAACCCTGTGATTTGCGGTTTTATCAAGGCAGCTATAAACTATGAAGATAATTAATAAAAATGAAATTAAAAAAATTTTGGCTTCGCGCTTTGAAAAAGATTTACATACCAAACTTTGTGATCTGCCTTTGCCATGCTGTTTAAAGGATGCATATAAAGCAGCTAATCGAATCAAAGAAGCTGTAGAAAAAAATGAGAAAGTCGCCATAGTAGGGGATTATGATGTTGATGGAATCATTTCTTGTGTTATTATGGCAGAATTTTTCGATGATATAGGTTTTGATTATATAGTAAGAATTCCAAATCGTTTTAAAGATGGATATGGATTAAATGCTGAGATCATCAACGAACTTGATGTAAATTTAATAATAACAGTAGATAATGGAATAGCTGCTCTTGAAGCAGCCAAACTCTGTAAAGAAAAAAATATAGATTTGATTATCACTGATCATCATATGCCTCAAGATGTTTTGCCTGATGCTTTTGCCATTATCAATCCAAAGCAAAAAGATTGTAATTTTCCAGAAATTGAAATTTGTGGAGCTCAAGTGGCATGGTATTTGATAGCGGCTTTAAAAGAAGTTTGCAAGCTTAAATACGATATGAGTAAATTTTTAGAACTTTTGGCGATTGCAATTATTGCAGATATGATGGAGCTTAGAGATTTAAATCGTGCTTTAGTAAGGCGTGGTATAGATCATATTAACAAATCCAAAAGAGCTGCTTTTCGGGCTATTAAGCATTATTATCAAAAGGATAAATTTGCTCTTGATAATATAGGATTTTTAATTGCTCCACTTATAAATAGTGCTGGAAGAATGGATGATGCAAGTATTTCTTATGAATTTTTACACACTAAAGATTTTAATAAAGCTTTAGAATATCTAGAGCAAATTGTTAGTTTTAATGAAAGTCGTAAAGATGAAGAAAAGCAGCTTTTTGAAGATAGTTTAAATCAAATCGATGAAAACGATTCTTGTATTGTGGTATCGGGATTAAATTGGCATGAAGGGGTTTTAGGGATTGTGGCAAGTCGTTTAGCTAAACATTTTAATAAACCTGCTTTTGTATTTTCTCAAAATGAAGAACACTTAAAAGGCAGTGCAAGAAGTGTTGGTAAGATTGATATTTTAGCTTTAATTTCTAAGACAAATTCTATATTAAGCAATTATGGTGGTCATAAAGGTGCTGCTGGAATCAGTTTAAACTCTGAAAATTTTGAACAATTTAAAAATAAAATCAAAAAAGAATGTTCGCAAATTTCTGAAAGTGAATTTTTGGATTCGGATGAAATTTTAGGAATCTTAGAACCTAGCGAAATTGATTTCGAAATGCTTGAAATTTTAGAATCTTTTGAACCTTTTGGACATAAAAATCCACGACCTTTTTTTGTTTTAGAAAATCTTTGTGTAAAAAATAAAAAACTTCTAGGTAAAGATGAAAAACACTTAAAGCTTATTTTAACCAAGGAAAATAAAACCATAGAAGCTTTATTTTTTAATTTTGATAAAGAGCCAGAATTGAATCAAAATATTTCTTTGCTTGGAAGTATTTCTAAGAATGAATTTAGAGGATTGGTAACTCCACAATTTGTTATTAAAGAAATTTTATAAAATTTATAAAATTTTTATTTATTATTTATTAATATTATATAAGTTTCATTAATGAAACGAATTTTAACAAAATAAGGGGAGAATTGTGAAAAAGTTACTATTATGTGTATTAGTATTTTTATCTATAGGAGCATGTATGGCAGAAGCTAAACCAAAGATTGCTATTTTAGCAACAGGTGGAACGATAGCAGGTTCTATTGATAGTGCTGTTGCCACAACAGGTTATACAGCTGGGGTTGTTGGTGTAGATGTTTTAATCAAAGCGGTTCCACAAATTCAAGATTTAGCTAATATTAGTGGGGAACAAATAGCAAATATTGATAGTTCAAATATGCGTGATGAAATTTGGCTAAAGCTTGCTAAAGAAATCAATAAGCTTTTTGCCGAAGGGGTGGATGGTGTGGTTATAACTCATGGTACTGACACCATGGAAGAAACTGCTTATTTTTTAAATTTAACCATTAAAAGTGATAAGCCTGTAGTTTTAGTTGGCGCTATGCGTCCATCAACCGCTATAAGTGCAGATGGGCCAAAAAATCTTTACAATGCTGTAGCATTAGCTGCTGATAAAGAGTCTAAGGACAAGGGTGTTATGGTAGCTATGAATGATAAAATTTTAAGTGCTAGAGGCGTGGTAAAAACCCATAGTTTAAATGTTGATGCTTTCTCTTCTCCCGATTTTGGGGATTTGGGTTATATAGTAGATGGTAAAGTCTTTTTTTATAATAATGTTACCAAAGCTCACACAAAAAACGCTCCTTTTGATGTAAGTAAACTCACAAGTTTACCAAAAGTAGATATTCTTTATAGCTATTCAAATGATGGCAGTGGTGTCGCTGCAAAAGCTTTATTTGAACATGGAGCTAAGGGCATAGTTGTTGCAGGAAGTGGTGCAGGAAGTATACATGAAGATCAAAAAAATGTTTTAAAAGAGCTTATAAAAAAAGGACTTGATGTTGTTGTAAGTTCAAGGGTTGTAGCAGGTCGTGTTGCTGTGAGTGATTCAGATGAAAAATTAGGTTTTATCAGTGCTGAAGATTTAAATCCTCAAAAAGCAAGAGTTTTGCTTATGTTAGCGCTTACAAAAACAAGTGATCCTAAAAAAATTCAAGAGTATTTTTTAAAATATTAAAATTTTTTAAATATTTCTAAACTTAGGGAATTTATCTTCCCTAAGTCAAGCCTTTCAATCCTATTAATAGTATATTTTTTATTATCATTTAAAATAACCCCCCCCCC